>NZ_JAHXBG010000015.1 GCF_020103725.1 Hyalangium gracile
AGGGCTTCACCCAGGCGCAGTTCACCGCCTCGGGCTTCGGCGTGGACGTGTCCGACTCCGGTCTGGACAACGGCACCCCGACGCCGAACCACTACGGCTTCTACGTGGGCGGCAACATCAGCAACGCCAGCCGCATCGTCTACAACCGCATCGAGGGCTCCGGCTCCACCCCCGCGGGCTGCGACGGCCACGGCAACCTGAACGCGCACATCGTCGGCGGCTACACCGACAAGACGGGCGCGCCCTTCCAGGACGCGGCTGGCTACTCCTACGGCCTGGGCGTGGCGCCCTTCGTGAAGATGGGCGGCTCGGTCATCTTCGCGCCGAACTACACCGACCCGGTGTACGAGGACCTGCAGTCGCGCGCCTACCGCGACGGCATGCGCATCAGCACCAACAGCTGGGGCTACACCAGCGGCAACAGCTACAACATCGACTGCCAGCAGTACGACTCGCTGGTGCGTGACGCGCAGCAGGCCGGCCACGCCGAGCCCAACACGCCGGGCAACCAGCAGATGGTCATCGTGTTCGCCGCGGGCAACAACGGCCCGGGCGCCAACACCGTGGCGCCTCCGGGCACCGCGAAGAACATCATCACCGTGGGTGCCTCCGAGAACGTCCAGGCCTTCGGCGGCGCCGATGCCTGCCTCGTGGGCGATGACGGTGCGGACAGCGCCAACGACATCATCGACTTCTCCGGCCGCGGTCCCTCGTCGGACGGCCGCAAGAAGCCGGACATCGTGGCCCCCGGCACTCACGTGTCCGGTGGCGTGGCGCAGGACCCCAGCCAGCGCGCCAACCCGCCGGCCAACCCGCTGGGCAAGGCGCTCTCCTGCTTCGACGCCAGCGGCGTGTGCGGCGGCCCCAGCAACGACTTCTTCCCGGTGGGCCAGCAGTGGTACTCGGCCTCCTCGGGTACCAGCCACTCGACCCCGGCCGTCGCCGGCGGCGCGGCGCTGGTGCGCCAGTACTTCATCAACGAGGGCATGGCTCCGCCGAGCCCCGCGATGACGAAGGCGTACCTGATGAACACCACCCGCTACATGACGGGTGTGGACGCCAACGACAACCTCTGGTCCAACAAGCAGGGCATGGGTCTGATGGACCTGGGCATGGCCTTCGACGGCATCCCGCGCCTGATTGACGACGAGACCGCGGCCAGCCTCTTCACCGCCACGGGCCAGACGCGCACCTTCCAGGGCGAGATTGCTGACTCCAGCAAGCCCTTCCGCGTCACCCTGGCGTGGACGGACGCGCCGGGCTCCACCACCGGCGGCGCCTGGAAGAACAACCTGGACCTGACCGTCACGGTCGGCACCAACACCTACAAGGGCAACGTCTTCACCGGCGCCAACTCGGTCACGGGCGGCACGGCGGACACCCAGAACAACGTGGAGAGCGTGTTCCTGCCCGCGGGCACCACGGGCAGCTTCTCCATCACGGTGACGGCGGCCAACATCACCTCGGACGGTCTGCCGGGGAATGCCTCCACGCTGGACCAGGACTTCGCCCTGGTGGCGTACAACAGCTGCGACACCGCGGCCCCGACGCCCTCCGGCACGACGGCCACGGTCAACGGCGACAACCGCATCGACATCAGCTGGACGGAGAACGGCGCCAAGGAGTACCGCATCTACCGCGCCACCACCGCGGGCGGCCCGTACACCCGCGTGGCCAGCGCGACGGCCTCGCCGTACGCGGACATCGGCGTGTCCGGCAACACCACCTACTACTACGTGGTGCGCGCCGTGGACTGCGCCGAGTCTCCCAACTCCAACGAGGCCTCGGCCACCGCCACCGGTCTGTGCACCCTGGCGCCCACCTTCGCGGGCGTCACCGGCGTGACCAACAACGGCTCGGCCACCTGCGGCACCACCGTCAGCTGGGCGGCGGGCAGCCCGATCTGCGGCGGCACGCTGACCTACTCGGTCTACCGCAGCACCACCGCGGGCTTCACCCCGTCGGTCGCCAACCGCATCGCCATCGGCGTGAGCGGCACCAGCTTCACGGATGACCTGAACCTGACCAGCGGCACCAAGTACTACTACGTGGTCCGCGCCACCGAGGTGAGCAACGCCTCCAACGAGGACACCAACACCGTCGAGAAGTCCGTCATCCCCACGGGCGCGGTCTCCGCGGCGATCCGCTACTTCGACGACCTGGACAGCAACCGTCCGGCGGACGCGGCCTCGTACTGGATCGCGAGCGGCAGCACGGTCAACCTGACCACCAACTGCCACTACCAGTCGCCGACGCGGTCCTACCGCATGGGCGCGGCCTCGACGACGTGCACCAGCCTGTACGCGATCAACCAGACGGCCACCCTGTCGCTGGGCGGCAACGGCACCATCGCCGGCATCAACGGCTTCGACATCCCGGCCAGCACCATCGATCCGCGGATGACGTTCAACATCTGGTACGACTTCGAGAACAGGTACGACGGCTCGTGGCTGTCCTACAGCACCGTGGGCCCCAACGGCCCGTGGACCAACGTGGGCGATGCTCCGTCCGCCACCGCGCCGTACATCTCCTCGGGTGGCTACGACAACGCGCTGGATGACGACAGCTCCATCCGCATCTGGACGGGCGCGAACAAGGGCGCCAACGGCTCGCTGAAGGCCGTCACCGTCAACCTGTCGGCCCTGGCCGGTCAGAAGGTGTGGTTCGGCTTCCGGCTCTACACGGACATCTCGCAGAACGCCGAGGGCTTCTACGTCGACGACGTGCGCATCAACGCGGACGCGTACGCGACGTGCACCACCAACGTGCCTCCTCCGGGCCCGGCGGTGTCGTACCGGATCACCAACCTGCCCGCCACGGTGGGCGCCGGTGACTCGGTGACCTTCGACATCACCGCGCTGGACTCGGTGGGCCAGACGGCGACCGGCTACAGCGGCAGCGCCACGTTCACCAGCACCGACGCGCAGGCGGTCCTGCCCTCGGCCACCCCGTTCACCTCGGGTGTGGCGAACGGCGTGCCCGTCTCGTTCCGGACGCTGGGCACGCAGACGATCACCGCGAAGGACGCGGCCGACCCGGCCGTCACGGGCAGCGCCAGCACCAGCGTCACCGCGGGTGCTCCGGTGGCCCTGACGATCACCACGCAGCCGTCCACCACCGACGCGGGCGAGTCCATCTCTCCGGCGGTCCAGGTGGGCATGAAGGACCAGTTCGGCAACGTGGTCTCCACGGGCAGCAACGAGATCACCATCGCCCTGGAGAACAACGCGGGCGGCGGCACGCTGAGCGGCACCACCACGGTGGCGGCCGTCAACGGCGTGGCCACCTTCGGCGACCTGTCCATCGAGAAGGTGGGCGAGGGCTACACGCTGGCGGCGAGCGCTGACGGCCTGACCGGCGTCACCACCGACGGGTTCGACATCACCCCGGCGGCTCCGGCGAAGATGGCGTTCCTCAGCCAGCCTGGCACCACCAAGGCGGGCGACTCCATCACCCCGGCGGTGACGGTCATGATCCTGGACGCGTTCGACAACACCACGGACGCGGTGACCGAGGTCAGCGTCGCGCTGGGCAACAACCCGGGCGAGGGCCGGCTGAGCGGCACCACCACGGTGGAGTCCGTCAACGGCGTGGCCACCTTCAGCAACCTGTCCATCGACAAGGTGGGCACGGGCTACACGCTGGAGGCCTCGGCGGACGGGCTCGAGAACGCGACCAGCCAGGGCTTCAACATCACCCCGGCGGATCCGTACCGCGTCGTCATCACCCGCCAGCCGTCCGACGTGCAGGCGCGCGCCGCGATCACCCCGTCCGTCCTGGCCACCGTGCTGGATCGGTTCGGCAACGTCGCGACGCAGGCCACCGACCCTGTCTCGGCCGCGCTCGGCAGCAACTCCGGGGGCGCCCAGCTGCGCGGCACCACCACGGTCAACCCGGTGAGCGGCGTGGCCACCTTCAGCAACCTGTCGGTGAGCAAGGCCGGCCTCAACTACACCCTGGTGATCGGCTCCAGGAGGCTCTACGCGGACACCAGCGTGGGCTTCGACGTCACCCCGCGCTCGAACAGCAACGCGGACAAGCTGGCCTTCCGCGCCTCCGCGGACCAGTTCAACGCCGGTGAGGCGCAGACCATCGAGGTGGAGCTGCAGGATGCGGAGGGCCAGGTGCTGTCGGGCTCCTCCGAGTCCGTGACGCTGAGCCTCGGCGAGAACCCGGCGGGGGGCCAGCTGCTCGGCACCACGACGGTCGCCGCGGTCAACGGCGTGGCGAAGTTCACCGGCCTGTCGGTGCAGAAGGCCGGCGGCGGCTACACGCTGGTGGCCAGCGCCCAGGGCTTCGAGGGCGCGACCAGCGCCGCGTTCGCGGTGAAGCCCGGCCCCGCGGCCAGCTTCTCCGTGAAGCTGCCCTCCAGCGTCACGGCCGGTGAGGAGACCACGATCTCCGCCACCGCCCTGGACGCCTACGGCAACGTGGCGGCCTCCTACGCGGGTTCGGCCAAGGTGACGAGCTCGGACGCCTCCGCGTCCTTCGCCTCCACGGCCACCTTCGTCGAGGGCGTGCTGAGCAACTTCAAGGTGACCTTCAAGGGCACCGGCATGAAGTCGCTCTCCTTCGAGGACTCGGCGAACGCCAGCCTGAAGAGCTCCGCGAGCACCAACGTCACCGCCTTCGGTCAGCCGACGGCGTCCGTGACGAACCCCGAGGGCGGCACGGTCGTCTCCGGCTCCGTCAGCATCACCGCCGAGGGCGCGGTTGCCTCCGGCACGACGCTGGCCAAGCTCGCCATCTTCGTGGACGGCGTCGAGATCGCCAGCGGCTCGGATGCGAAGGTGACTGGCACCTGGGACAGCAGCGACGCCCAGGCCGGCACGCACATCATCACCGCCGTCATCACCGACGGCGCGGGCAACTCGGTCACCTCCGCTCCGGTCGTCGTCTCGACCGAGGCCGGTGGCTGCGGCTGCGGCGCGACGTCCGGCGCCGACGCCAGCGTCTTCCTGGGCCTGCTCGTCCTGGCGCGCTACGCGCTGGGCCGTCGCCGCAAGGCGGCCTAGGGGATGAGGCTCCGGGGCGCCTGAAGCCGGCGTCCCGGGGCTGACCGAGGGGAGCTCCTGGCTCCTCCCGGTCGCCACGAAGTCCAGCAGTCGATAGGAATGCGCCGGCGTGGAGCTCTCCCGCCGGTGCATTTTTTTTGTCCCGGGTCCAGCACGCGACAGTCCCCGGGAGCGAGTGCCTCCTCCAAATTCGGGGAATACGCTAAACTAGGAAGCCCTGTTGGGAGAGACCGTCATGGAGCTGCAGCCGGTGAAGTGCCCGTCCTGCGGAAAGCAGATGCCCGGCAACGTGGCATTCTGCCCGTGGGATGGGCATGCACTGGCGCACGCCATCTCCCTCACCCCGCGCTCGGATCCGCTGATCGAGACCCCGGTCAGCGAGTACGTCGTCAAGGAGCGCATCGGCGCGGGGGGCATGGGCATCGTCTACCGCGCGGTGCAGCCGCTGATCGGCAAGCAGGTCGCCATCAAGGTGCTGAAGGCGGAGTACGCGGGCGAGGCGGAGGTGGTGCAGCGGCTGCTCGTGGAGGCGCGGGTGGTGAACGCCATCCAGCACCGCGGCATCATCGACATCTTCGGGTTCGGACAGCTGCCGGATGGCCGGCCGTACGTGGTGATGGAGCTGCTCCAGGGCACGGCGTTGTCCTCGTACATCCGGAAGCGGAAGCGGCTGGCCCCGGACGAGGTGGTGGGTATCCTGGACGAGATCCTCGCCGCGCTCGGCGCCGCGCACCGAGGCGGTGTCATCCACCGCGATCTGAAGCCGGGCAACGTGTTCCTGGTGGAGAGCAGTGACGGGCAGCGCTCCGTCAAGCTGCTCGACTTCGGGATCGCCAAGGTGGTGCAGTTCCGCCCCGCCCGGCCGCTGACGGCACAAGGCAACATCCTGGGCACTCCCGAGTTCATGGCCCCCGAGCAGGTGCGCGGCGAGAAGGTGGGGCCCGCCACGGATCTCTACGCGCTGGGGATCATCGCGTTCCAGCTGCTCACGGGGCGCGTGCCCTTCATGGGCGAGACCACGCAGGTGCTCGTGGCGCAGGTGGAGCAGAAGCCCCCCACCCTGACCAGCCTGGTGCCGGAGGTGCCCGCCGCGCTCGAGCGGCTCGTGCTCCGGCTGCTGGCCAAGGATCCCTCGAAGCGCTTCCAGTCGGCGGAGGCGGTGCGCCGGGAGCTGGGCGCGCTGGGTGCCAAGGGGGCCACCAGGGCCATGGCGAGCGCCGCCAGCGAGGAGCGTACGGAGGTCTACCGCCCGGACGCGGCCCTCACGGCCCCGGCGGTGGTGAGGTCCTCCGGCGGCAACACCGTCTCTCTCGGGCCGAAGACCATCGAGGAGCCCATGCTGTCCGCCGCCGAGGAGGACAGCCGGTCCTCCACGGTGGAGGAGACCGAGCCCGTTCCGGTGGAGAAGGCCGCGGCCTCGCAGGCGGACGACAGCGACTCCACCGCGGCGCATGCGACCGAGCCTGCCCCGATAGAGCCCGTCTCGGTGCTGAAGCTTCGGAAGCCTCCGAGGCCCTTGTGGATCATGGGCGCAGGCATGGCGGCGCTCGTGCTGACCACGGGCGCCGTGGCCTTCGCGGCGTTTCACAGCGAGCCCTCGGCGCAGGAGCCGATCACCGAGACCGTGGCGCTCGGGGTCCCCTCTCCCGCCCCGGAGGACCCGAGGCCTGGCGCCCCCTCGCCCTCGAGGCCCCAAGCCATCGACCCGAAGGCGCGCGTGGAGCCCTGGAATCAGCGGAAGGTCACGAAGGCAGTGGCCCCCAAGCCCGCGGCGTCCAGGCCAGCCTCCACCCCGGCGGTGGCGGCCCCCAGCGCGAGCAACCGCACCTCCTACAAGGTCCTGCTGGCGAGGATCGCGGAGGCCGAGGCGCGGATGGTCAAGGTCAACCCGCTGATCTGCACGAACTCGTCACCGGCCTTCGCGGCGCTGAAGGATCTGGAGAAGCAGATCCAGGCGGCACCGGACGAGGACCGGATGAAGCTGACGGCCATGCTGGACGACTGGGAGCAGAAGTTCCTGCCCAAGCCCTGAGCGAGCGCGCGCCGCTCAGCGGGCCTTCTTGCGCGCGGGGCCCGCCTCGTCCCGGAACGCTCCGAGCACTCCGCCCACGTCCAGCCGCGCCGTCTTGATGAAGAGGCGGATGGCCTTCTCCACGTGCTCGGCCAGGGTGGCCATCCGCTCGAGGCGCTGGAGCCGCTCGGTGTCCACCGCGCCGGACTCGCGCGCCAGCCGCAGCGACTCCGAGAGGTCGGCGCGGATGCGCGCAACGAAGCCGGCCTCACGCTCCTCGATGACGTGCGTCACCATGCGGACCAGATCCGTCTCCGCCGCGTAGCGCCAGACGGTGTCCTGCGGCTGCCGGACGCGCTGCACCACGCCCCAGCGCTCCAGGTCCCTCAGGAGCATGGAGACGCCGCCCTTGGACAGATCCAGCTCGCGCTCGATCTCCCCGGCGGTGAGCGGCTCGCCACGCAGGTACAGCAGGGCCCAGACGCGGCCCTGGTTGCGCTTGAACCCCCAGAACTCGATGACGTTGCCCACGGCCTCCACGGCCATGGCCTCCCACGGCGCCAGCGAGCCTGGAGCCGAGAGCGACTCCGGACCTGGCGGGGTGACGCCACCTGTCCAGAGGTAGCCCTTCATGCGACCTTGCTCCGCACCTGGGCGGTGATGCCGTCGGACAGCTTGCGGGCCCAGCCCAGCAGCTCCTGGCCGCCCACCGTGTTCGAGAACGGCCCGAGGAAGTCCACGGCCGCGTTGATCTCCGCGTTGAGCCGCTCCAGCGACATCTCCACCGCGCCGGTGGCGATGATGCCCGCGCCCAGCTCCTGGGTGCGCTCCGGGGAGATGCTGGAGAAGGCCCACGCGTCGCGCAGCTTGCGCCGCAGCCCCTCGTCCTTGGCCAGGGCCAGGAGGATGGGCATGGAGGGCGTGCGCGAGTGCAGATCCGCGTACTGCGGCTTGCCCACGTCGGTGCCGAGGATGTCGCGGATGTCGTCGGCGATCTGGAAGGCCACGCCCAGGTGGCGGCCGAAGCCGTCGAAGCGATCCACGGCCTGGGGCTGGTTGGCGATCAGCGCGGCGGCCCGGCCGCACCAGCCGAAGAGCGAGCCCGTCTTGCCCTCGGCGATGTAGCGCAGCCGCGCCATGGGCAGATCCATGATGCCGCGCGCCTCCACCTCGGCGATGGCGGCCCGGGTCATCTCGGAGACGACGGACAGGGCCGTCTCTGCGACGCGGGCATCCATCTGGACCAGGCGCAGCAGCGTGGAGGAGAGGATGAGGTCGCCGCTCATCACCGCGACGATGTTGCCCCAGCGGGCGTTCACCGTGGGCCGGCCGCGGCGGAACATGCCGGCGTCCACCACGTCGTCATGCAGGAGGCTGGCGGAGTGGATGAGCTCCGCGGAGACGGCGATCTCCACCAGCTTGTCGGCGGGCACCCCCACCGCGTCTCCGAAGAGGCGCACGAGCATGGGGCGCGCGCGCTTGCCGCCGCCGCCCATGACCAGGTGGCGCGCGGCCTCCATCAGGGTGTCACCCTTCACGCCCGGACCCGCGTCCCCATCCACCAGCGCCGCACCGATGCGCTGCTCCACCACCGCGAGAAAGTCCGACAGCTCACGAGCCAGTTCCATGCAGAGACCTCTCTCCTCGGACGTTCATATAGTTCAAGACCGCGTGAACCGCATACGGAAACCTGCGGGGGACCTCATGGGGGGTATCAGGGGTTTGAGGTGAGGGATGAGCAGCACCGGTGTAGGAGCGCCGAAGCCGGCTGCCCTCCGGGCGTCCTGCCGCACCGCGTCGAAGCGGGTTTGAGTCACGGTGCCGCTCGTGAGACAGAGAGAAGGCCTCCTTATCGCCTTCGAGTCGCGTGTCTCCCGCCGCCCTGCGTCGTCACTTCCTCCGCAGCCTCGCCTCGCTCGCCACCTCCATCCCGCTGTTCCGTCCGGGCAGCTCGCTGCCGGGCGCCAACGCACCGCTGGTGGGCGCTCCCCCGCTGGATGTGGCCTCCGTGCGGACGCGCTCGCGCCCGGCGCTCCGCCTGTCCCTGCGAGCCTCGGTGGCCGAGGGGATGTTCGCGGAGGTGTTCACCGCGTGCGCGGGCGCCACGGTGCTCACCGCCTGGGCGCTGGCGCTGAAGCTGGGGCCCTTCCTGGTGGGAGTGATGGCCTCGCTGTCCTTCCTCGCCCAGTTCGTGCAGTTCCCCGCGGCGTGGCTCACCTCCACCTTCGGGCACCGGCGCGTGGCGCTCACCGCGGTGTGCCTGTCGCGGCTGGCGATCCTGCCGCTGTGCCTGCTCCCCTGGCTGCCGCTGTCCCTGGCCGGGCAGCAGCGACTGCTGGTGGGGATCGCCGCCGCTTCGGCCGTGCTGGGCGTGGTGGGCAACAACGCCTGGGTGGCGTGGATGGGCGAGCTCGTCCCGCGTCACCTCCGAGGCCGCTTCTTCGGCCGGCGCACGGCGCTGTGCACCGTCGCGGGCACCCTGGCGTCGCTGGCCGCGGGGGTGTTCCTGGATCGGACGCGGGAGCTCGGCGCGGTGGGCTGGGCGCTGCCGCTGCTCTCCGCGATCGCGTGCATCGTGGGCGTCATCACCGCGCTCCTGATGGCGCGGCAGCATGATCCGGCGCCGGGGAGCTCGGCGATCCGGCTGGACTTCGAGTCGGCGAAGGTGCCGCTGCGGGATCCGCGGGCGCGCCGGGTGCTGCTGTACCAGGTGGCGTGGAACGCGGCGATCGGCATCTCGGCGCCCTACTTCGCGCTGCACATGCTCCAGAACCTGAAGATGACGTTCGTCGTCATGGCGCTGTACTCGGCCGTCGTGGCGGCGGTGCGCGTGCTGCTGGGGCCGCTGTGGGGCAAGCTCATCGACCGGGTGGGGGCACAGCCGGTGGTGCTGGCGTGCTCGCTCGGGCTCACGCTGGTGCCGCTGATCTGGCTGTTCCCCACCGAGGGGATGATGTGGCCGCTGGTGTTCGACGTGATCCTCGCGGGCTCGCTGTGGAGCGGCCATGGCCTGGCGGTGTTCGCGCTGCCGCTGGCGGTGGCTCCTCGGAAGGGCCGGCCCTTCTACCTGGCGGCCTTCGCCACCGCGGGAGGACTGGCCTACGCGGCGGCCTCCGCGCTGGGCGGGGGCCTGGCGAGCGCCCTGCCCGCCCACTTCACCCTGGGCCGGCACGAGTGGGCGAACTTCCAGGTGCTCTTCCTCATCTCCGCGGTGGCGCGGTTCGGCGCGGCCTTCCTCGCCATGCGCATCATCGAGCCGGACGCGCGCCCGGTGCGCTCCCTGGGCGCGCTCGTGGAGGTGCTGTGGCCGCGCGTCCGCCCCACGCCCGCCCCGGTGCTCGTCGAGGCCCGGACGGGCAACGGCGAGCGGTGAAGGCCTGAGGCCCAGCCCCGGCGCCCACCGCGCCGAGCGGCTCAGAGGCGGTAGCCGCGGACCACCTGGGAGACGCGCTCGGAGAGCGCCTGGAGCGAGTCCACCGAGGCGGTGGTGGAGGTGATGCGCTCCAGGGTGTCGTTCATCAGCGAGTTCAGCTCGTTCACGGCGGTGGAGATCTGCTGGATGCCGCTGGTCTGCTGACTGACGGTGCTGGCGATCTGCCGGACGGACGCGGAGCTGTCGCGGACGATGTCGGACAGGGCCTGGAGGTTGTCGCCGGACTGGCGGATCTGGGAGAGCCCCTCCTCCATCTTGTGGGTGCCCTCCTCGGTGATGCGCACGGTGGTGACGATGGCCTCGCTCACGTCGCCGAGCAGATCCCGCACCTGCGAGGTGGCGCGGATGGACTGGTCCGCCAGGGCGCGGATCTCCCGGGCCACCACGGCGAAGCCCTTGCCGTGCTCGCCGGAGCGCACGGCCTCGATGGCGGCGTTGAGCGCCAGCATGTGGGACTGGTCCGCCAGGTCCTTCACCGTCTGGGTGATGCCGCCGATCTGCCGGGTGCGCTCGCCCAGCGAGGTGATCTGCGTGGCGATCTGCTTCACCGTCTCGAGCATCTCCACCAGCCCGTTGATGCTCTCGCTGATGGCGGCGCCGCCCTTCTTGCCCAGCTCGTCGGCGCGAGCGGCCACCTTGAGGACGGACTCCGCCGTCTGGGAGGCGTCGCTGGAGGTCCGGTGGAGCTCCTGCGCCGTGGTCTGCGTCTCATGCAGCGAGCTGGCGTAGCGGCTGGCCATCTCGTTCTGGTCGCTGGCGGAGTGGCTGAGCACCCGGACGGACTGGGTCATCAGCTCCGAGGAGAACTGGAGCTCGTGCAGCACCTCCTTGAGCCGGTTCACCATGGAGGCGAAGGCCAGGGAGAGCTGTCCCACCTCGTCCTGGGAGTCCACCCGGATGGACTCGCGCAGGTCGCCCTGGTCGGCGATGCGCCGGGCCACCTGGGTGAGCCGCAGCAGGGGCGCCACGATCCGCCGGCTGAAGAGGTAGGCCCCGATGCAGAAGGCCAGCAGGGCTCCCAGGAGCACGCTGCCGAAGCGGAGGGTGAGCTCCTGGAGCCGCTCGCGCGCCGCGGAGCGGTTGAAGCCCACGTGGATGGAGCCGAGCGCCCCCTCGAGCACCGGGGCGCGCAGCGAGAGGATCTCGGCCTCCTTGACGAGGAACGTGTGCGACGCCTGCTTGGAGAGGAGCTGCTTGTGCTGCTCCCGGAGGACGGGGGCGAAGGAGCCGGAGACGGCGAGCAGCGCACCCTCCGGGTCCACCACCGCGATGTAGGCCACCTTGGAGCGGCTGGCGACCTCGTCGATGGCGCCCTGGACGGCGGCGTCCTGGTGCCGGGCCATCAGCTCCAGCAGCGTGGAGGAGAGCGCGGTGGGGAGCGCGGCGCCGATCTCCTCTCCTTGGGCGTCGAAGCCGGCCTCCATGCGAGGCAGCAGATACCCGAAGGCGAGCAGCCCCGTGAGGATGGCGACCCCGAGCGGGCCAAGGCTGAGCTTCTGAGAGAGGGAGAGGCGCATCAGAAAGCCAGATTGTGAGTGCGGGGAGGAAGACAATGCAATCACTCTGCCCGTCACGGCGCAGCCAGGAGACGTGTCACGTCCTACGACGGCGCGGAACGCAGCACGGTGGGGTCGTGTGTCCGGCGGCAAGGCAGGCGGGCAGCCCCTCCCTGGCGCCGGCTCAGCCCCCGGCGCGGGCCATGGCCTCCCAGGCCTCCAGGCGGCGATCCAGGGCGGTGAGCGCCCACAGGTCGGCCTTGTTGTCCGGGTCCAGGGCCCCCAGGGCGCGCCGCAGCGGCTCCCGGGCCTGGATGACGCCCCACTCCGAGAGCACGCGCAGCGCCATGATGGACGAGCGCTCGGCCAGCAGCCCGAGGAGCGCGGAGACGACGCGCTCGCTCCGCTCGGCCGAGAGGCGCTGGACGGCCTCGTGACGCTCCTCGGGGGTGGACTCGGGATCGGCCAGGACTGCGGAGAGCGATTGGAAGCGCTCCGGGTCCAGCAGCTCGTGGGGGCCGTCCTTCACCCAGTGCTCCAGGGTGACGCTGGTCCCGCCGAACGAGACGCACTCGCGGCCCACCCCATCGTCCCCGAACAGGCCGAGGATGCGCTCCGGAGAAGGCGTGCCGCCCTCGAGCAGCCCCTTGGCGCGGGCGAAGAGCCCGGAGGAGTCGCCGATCAGGTGGACACGCACCACGGAGGCCTCCGCGTCCGCGCTGCGCTCCGGGCTGACCCGTCCCCACTTGAGGAAGACCTCGGCGAGCCCGCGCTGGTGCACGTACCAACGGTACTCCAGCCACACGGCGCTGGGGCGGTCGGCGAAGCGCGGCTCATCGGGCTCATAGAGGCGCGAGGCGCCCTCGGGCATCCCGGCGAAGCAGCGGTCCACGAGAGCCTGGGCGTCCTTGAGTCGCATGGGATGGTGGAGCTTAGTGCGAGTATCGTCGCGGGTGGGCACTGCCTTCACACCCGCGCTCCTGAATCCCGGCTAGGCTGCCATCCTTGCCATGGAGTCCTCCCTCGGCTGGGTCTATTTTTCGCGACGAGCATTCAAACGGGCGGAGGCGCTGCTCGCGGAGAGCGGCCAAGGCGTGCTCGATGAGATGGGATTCCTCGCCGTTCACTCCGCTTACGCCAACCGCTTCTTCCCGGGCACCTCCGTCCTTCATACCCGCCTGCGCTACGTCCTCTTCATTCCCTGGATCTATGAAGATCTGTCGATCCTGGGAGTGGAGCGAGGTCAGCTGGCCCGAGAGCTGGAGAAGCGGGAGATGCTGCTGACGGGGCGCCTCGAAGCTGGAACCGTCAAAGGCGACAGCTGGGGGATCATTGGCGTGGATAACTACCAACGCAAGAAGCCGGCCGCCCAGCCCGCTTCGCAGATCTATTGGGGGGCGCTGGGGCACTGGAGGGTCCTCCGCGCCCAGATCGGAGGCCAGCCGCCGAGCCGGACCATGCTCCACCGCTCCTGGCGGCCACGTGAGCGACGAGCCCCTCTGGACGATGACAAGACTCCCCTCAGTGAGGAAGCGTTCCCCTTCACGCAGCTTCCTCCACGGCCGCCTCACTGGGAGAACGCCAGCTCGCCGCTGGACTTCCGCATCCTCTCGAAGGAACGGCAGTTTTTGAGAAACCATCTGCTCTCGGTGACGAGGCGAGACGGTCAGCCCTCCTTCCTGTCTCGCCTCGTGGAGCGTGGGCCTGTGGTGCAGCCAGGTCTCTCACTGTATGACGACTCCGTCCTGGCTGCTGCGGATCGGGACGACAGGGAGGCCCTGGAACGAGCCAGGAGAGCCGCAGCCCTGGCCGCCGTGGGACGCGGCGTTTATGCGGCCCTCGTCGAGCAGGTTCGAGAGAACGATGGTGATACTCCAACGCCTCGGCGCCATCGGGAGAACCTCTCGAAGGTACTCGCCAGACATGGCCCCGAAGGCTCCAGCCTCGACGTAGAGGCCATGAGGGAGGACGCGGACTTCCCCGAAGACATTCTCGAGGTGCTTCGAGAGCTGCGCCGGTGGGTGGTGCAGGCACCGAACCGCCCGGAAGAACTGGCCACGCTTTTCGAGAAGGTGGAGTACCTCCGGAAGAAGGATCGCGCCAGACTCTCCCGAACGCTCATGGGGCGTGCCCGCCGAAGCGAGTGGGATCCCGAGAGCCACCCCGGCGCCGAGCCCCTCCACTACCGGTGGCACATCGTGAGGAACCTGCTGTCCGATCTGGGGCAGGACTGAATGGCACTGGGAAGACGAGACACGCTCGCGCTCCTCGACGCCATCCGCCCAGAGCCGGGACAGGAGGTGCAGTGGGCACTGTTCGCGACCTACTCCGCCGAACTCGTGGCGTTGGTGGCCATGCTCCTGGCCCTGGCGGGACTGGATGACGAGGACGCGAGCGGCTCCAAGGTAGACCTGGCACGCTCGATCGAGCACCTGCGCGGCCGGGTTCGCTTCCTCGCACAGGCAGGACGTGTCGTCCCCCCCTCACGTCATCCCCGCGTGCTGGGCCTTCTCGATCAGTTCGTCCGCGAGATCCCCTTCGATGAGCGAAGAGCCGCATGGCATCCGAAGCTGGCCCTGGTGCGCCTGGGGGCCGCGCAGGGAGAAGCGGAATGGCGGCTCTGGGTCGGAAGTCGGAACCTCACGAGGGATCTGTCCTGGGACACAGGGCTGCTGCTGGTAGGCCATCCGGGAGGGGCCGGTGTGGAGATCGCCGGCGTGCCCGAAGCTGGCGAGCATCTGGCGACCCGAGCCGCTCTGCCGGGGCTCGATCCGGAGACCGTCCAGCGTGAGTTGACCCAGGTCCGCTGGAAACTGCCCGAGGGCGTGCTGGCTCTCCCCGAGCTGAGGCTCCATACCGGGGCAGCGCGGTCTCTCCCCTCAGCGCCCATGGGGCTTCGCTCGCTGACGATCGTCAGCCCCTTCCTGAGCCAGGGGGTGCTGTCCACGCTCAGCTCCTGGGGTGATGCGTCCACACACCGGACGCTCGTCTCTACCCTGCCGGCGCTCCAGAAGCTGCCTCCCGTGCTCCGAGCGACCCTGGGCTTCGCGCAGGTGGCACACCTGGATGTCCCTGCGCACGAAGAAGCGGTGCCCACCAAAGGAGCAGACTCCGAGAGCGAGGAACAGCCACCCAACCGAGGACTCCACGGCAAGGTGATCCATGCGGTCCACCAGGGAGGACAGACCCTCTGGCTCGGCAGTGCCAACACCACCGAACGGGGGTGGAAGGGCCCCAACGCCGAGGTGATTGCCCGGTTGGAGGTAGCTTCCTCGCTGGGAGACTCGCTCCTGGACTTCATCGGCATGGCCCGGCCCGTTGCCTGGAAGGATCTGCCGGAACTCCCCGCCGAAGATCCGGACGAGCGAGCCCTGGAAGAAGCCCGAGCCGAGGTCTCATCGGGCTGGAAGGTGCTGCAGAGACGAGACCCTCGAGGTGTCGTGCTCATTGGAGGGCCAGCGCCCCACCCTCAGGACGCGAGCATCGAGCTGGAGGTGGGCCTCCTGGGCGGGGACGGTGTCCTCTGGCCACGAGGAACCGAGGAGCTTCGCCTCCCATCGGTGGGTCTTCTGGCGGAGACGGAGTGGATCAAGGTCTTGCTGCGCAGGAACCAGCGCACGTGCAGCTGGGTGCAGCGAGCTCCCCTCGATCCGCCACCTGATGAGGAGCGCGATCGACGCCTGCTGGCCGCCTACCTGGGACCTCGAGCCTTCCTGCTCTGGGTCCGCTCTACATTGCTCGAAGGAGACACGCTGGACGGAGGGGGCGCCTGGGATGAAGAGCACCGCCCGGCGCCTGCCTCCCACGGGAGGTCCCGGGATGCGGCACTGGTGCAGTGGGCTCCCAGTCTAGAGCTCGTGCTGCGGTCCTGGGCGCGACAGGGGGATGTGGCCATCCGACGGGCGGATGCCCTCGTCCAGCGCTACCTCTCCCTGGTCGAGAAGTCCTCCGAACCCGTCTCCCCCGAGGAGCAGCAGGTGCTCCACCAGTTCGCTGCATCCTGGTCGGGAATGGTCGTCGGCCTGCTGGGGGGCGCATGCAGCAACTGATGCCGTTCCAGGAGGCGACCGCCGCGGCGGGTCTGCGGACCCTCCAGCACCCCACTGGCCCACGGCGGTTTCTCGTGGCGGATGAGGTCGGGCTGGGAAAGACCGTCGTCGCTCAACGGATCCTCCACGGGATGCTCGAAGGCCGCTCGACGCCCCTGGTGGTCCTCTACGTCTGCAGCAACCTCGCCATCGCCTACCAGAACGTCCAGCGCCTCGCCGCGGTCCTCCCAGAAGAGGAGCGTGAGCAGGCGTGCTGCGATGTCGATCGGCTCTCGCTACTCCCGAGCACCCAACCTCCCTCCCACCCCCGCCTCCACCTGTACAGCCTGACGCCCCACACCTCCCTGCCGCAGTGGAGCGGGAGCCGCGGCGGCATCTGGGTGGAGAGGGCCTTGCTGGAGATCCTGGTCGAGAGGATCGCCCCGGAGTTTCTGGCGGGGAGACCGGAGCCGTTCAGCCGGGGGGTGAAGGACTGGAAGCAGAAGCTCGCCTGGATGCGCGGCTCCGTGACCAGCGTGGACAAGGTCTCCGCGGCGCTCCTCGAAGAGCTCTTCGCGGAGTTCAAGGTGGACTCGCGACAGCGGCTGCTCGAGGTCTTGAAGGCCACCCAGGACGAGCTCGCGATCATCATGAGCATGCGCAACGCGCTCGCTTCGGCGGGGATCCGGGAGCTCCGCCCGGACCTGGTAATCCTCGACGAGTTCCAGAAGTTTCGAGACTTGCTCTCCGTGGACGGTACCGGGTCCGAAAAGCAAGAGGAAGATCGGGTCGCCGCGCGGCTCATCAGGGGTCACGGAAAACATCGCCACGGCCTGCTGCTCCTCTCGGCGACGCCCTACCGCCTCTTCACTCGACGCTGGGAGGACGCCAGCGAGGGCGGGCACCACGCTGACTTCTTCGAGCTGATCGAGTTCCTCGCGGGCGGCCACGAGCACGGACGAGAGCTCCGGCGCGAGTGTGAGCGCCACTTCGTGCGCCTGGGTGAGGCCCTGCGGCGCGGGGAGCCGGGCGCTCCGGAGGCAGGAGAGGCGCGCCGTCAGCTCACCACTCGCCTCGCGGCGCTGATGGCGAGAACCGAGCGGGCCTTGCATCCAGCAGGCTGGGAGGAGCACCAGACCGAGCCCCTCCCCGCGGGCATTCCTTCCACCGCGTTTCAGGTCTATCGCCACTTCGTGGGGTGCCTTGCCGAAGACCACAAGTCCTGGGCCGTGCCCTACTGGAATTCCATCCCCCTTCCGATGCAAACCCTGGGCTCCCGATACCAAGCATGGCAGAAGGCTACGAGGCGGGCGCGCCCGGGAGATCTCGAGTTCACGCAGGCGGACCGAGATGCGTTCCAGCTTCAGGAGCCGCTGCCTCATGCGCGTCTCGCAGCGCTCTTTGGCAAGCTTCCTCCCAGCAGGCTCGCGCTCCCGTGGCTGGCTCCCTCAAAGCCCTGGTGGCCCCTCTCGGGCCAGTGGAAGGACGCGGGGACGGACATGGACAAGCTCCTCGCCTTCAGCCGATTTCGAGCGGTCCCTCATGCCGTGGCGGCCCTGCTGAGCTTTCAACTGGAGCGCCACTTCCTCGCGCAGCAGGGGCTGGCCTACGAAGCCGTCTCGCAGCGCCGGCTCTTGACGCTGCGGCGAGATCGCCTGGGCCTCCTGGCTCTCTTCCACCCTTCTCCCTGGCTCATCGAAAACACGGATCCTCGCCAGGCCCAGGACGAGGACTTGCGAGGAAGTCTGCGCCAGCAGTTGCGTGAGGCGCTGGCCAGGGCCCGAGTGCCCATGCGCGACCACGCCAGCACGCGCCCTCCATGGTCATTGGTGGCGCGGCTCGACCGCCTCGAGAGTGCTCGGCCCTGGATTCGCAAGGCTTGGGAGAAGATCGCCCTGAAGGACGAGGCCTCGGAGGCCTCGGCGGCCCTGGATCAATGGCAGCACGAGGCGGGGCTGCAGCTTGGCCCGATCAGCGATCGCGAGTTGGACAGTCTCGCGGACTGGGCACTGACCGCCCCCGGCATCGTCGTTGGGCGCGCGCTGCGGCGGCACTGGCCGCAGGCCGTTGGGAAGGACGGCTTCGCCAGCACCCTGAGCGCGAGTTGGAAGGGACTGCGCAGCTATCTCGACCACCCCTTGTTCGCGGCCATCCTCCAGGCAGGCCAGGATCACGAAGGCTTTCCACACGCCATCCGACGGGCCGTCGAAGCGGGCAACCTCGAGTCCGTCCTCGACGAGCACTTCTGGGTTCTCGGCGTCCTGTCCGGGACGAGTGGCGACGAGCTTGCGTCGAGCCTGGAAGCCGGGCTCCGCGTCCATACGAGCAACGCATACTTCCATCCGCTCCAGGGGGAGCGAACCTTCTCGCTCCGGTGCCATGTCGCCCTGCCCATGACCGAAGCGCGGATGCAGGTAGAGGAGGATGGCACGGAGCGCTCGTTCCGCCCGGACGAGCTGCGAAAGGCCTTCAACACGCCCTTCTGGCCCCATGTGCTCGTCTCGACGTCCGTGGGGCAGGAGGGGCTGGACTTCCACGCCTGGTGCAGCTCGATCCTACACTGGGATCTGCCGACCAACCCGATCGATCTCGAGCAACGTGAAGGGCGCATCCGGCGCTTCGCGGGGCGCGCCATCCGCCGAGCGCTCGCGGAGCGGTTCACGGAGCATGAGCCCAAGGACATGAGCCCCTGGGTCTTCCATGCCGGGCAGGCCCAGCAGCAGCTGGCGGATGCATCCGGACTCTGTCCCTGGTGGGTGTACCCGGGCGCCACCGTGCACCGCTACATCCTGGATGTCCCTCTCAGCGAGGAGAGCGCGCGGCTGGCGAGCCTGAAGGAGGAGCGCTGGCTGTACCGGCTCGCGCTCGGCCAGCCGAACCAGGAGGACCTGATCCAGATGCTGATGGGACGAATCTCTCCCAGTGAGGTCCAGGACGTGATGCTGTGTCTGTCCCCCTGGTTCCTCGAGAAGCGCTCCCAGGGCCCGGCCATCCCTGTCCCCCCTGAAAGCCCACCCTAAGGATTGGCTAATCGGGCCTGTCCCTGTAGAAGGTGCCAGCCACGCCCTCCCTCCTGGGTAACCCATGTCCGAAATCGCAGCAGCCGACACCAAGAAGGAAGCCGAGTTCCAGCCCTATATCTCCGCGGACCGGAGCGACGTCGCCGAGTTCACCCCGAAGGCCATCATCATCGGAGTGGTCTTCGGCATCATCTTCGGCGCGGCGACGGTGTACCTGGCTCTCAAGGCGGGCCTGACCGTCTCGGCCTCCATCCCCATCGCGGTTCTCGCCATCTCGGTGCTGAAGAAGCTGGGTGGCTCGACGATCCTCGAGAACAACGTGGTGCAGACCATCGGCTCGGCGGGCGAGTCCATCGCCTCCGGCGTGGTGTTCACCCTGCCCGGCTTCCTCTTCCTGAGCGCCCAGAGCGGGGGCACCACCTTCTTCAACTACTGGACCATCTTCACCCTGGCGCTGCTGGGCGGCGTGCTGGGCACGCTGATGATGATCCCGCTGCGGCGCTCGCTCATCGTCAAAGAGCACTACAACCTGCCCTACCCCGAGGGCACCGCCTGCGCCTCGGTGCTGATCGCCGGCGAGAAGGGCGGCAACCTGGCGAAGCTCGCCTTCCAGGGCGTGGGCTTCGCGTTCGTCTACGCGCTGCTCCAGAAGGTCATCAAGCTCATCGCGGAGACGCCCGCGCTGGTGTCGGCGCAGACCAACAAGTACTTCCCGTCCGCCACGCTCAACGGCGACATCACCCCCGAGTACCTGGGCGTGGGCTACATCATCGGCCCGAGGATCGCGGGCGTGCTGGTGGCCGGTGGCGTGCTCGCGTGGCTGGGGCTCATCCCACTGCTGGCCTCGCTGGTCCCGCCGGACATCATCGCCACGCAGCTGGTGAAGCTGGGCTACATGACGGACCTGGCGACGAGCACGGGCGGTCCGGTCCGGTGGGATCCGGCGACGCACACCTTCGGCAACATGCCCCTGGCCGTGTACCGGGCCTACGTGCGGCAGATCGGCGCGGGCGCGGTGGCGGCGGGCGGCTTCATCACGCTGCTCAAGACGCTGCCCACCATCGTCTCGGCCTTCAAGGAGAGCCTGGCCTCGCTGCGTGAGGGTCCGGGTACCGCCGCGCCCAAGCGCACCGAGCGGGATCTGCCGCTGACGGTGGTGCTCTTCGGCAGCGTGGGCCTCGTGCTGGTGATGGCCGCCCTGCCCTTCATCCCGGGCAGCCCGCTGGGCAAGCTGCTGCTCGGCGTCCTGATCGTGGTCTTCGGATTCTTCTTCGTCACGGTGGCCTCGCGCATCGTGGGCATCATCGGCTCCTCGTCCAGCCCCATCTCGGGCATGACGATCGCCACGCTGATGGCCACCTGCCTCATCTTCATCGGCATCGGCTGGACGGGGGACGTCTACCAGCCCATGGCCCTGTGCGTGGGCGGCATGGTCTGCATCGCGGCCGCCAACGCTGGCGCCACCTCGCAGGACCTCAAGACGGGCTACCTCGTGGGTGCCACCCCGCGGGCGCAGCAGATCGGCCTGATGATCGGCGCGGTGGCCGCGGCGGTGGTCATCGGCATCACCGTGCAGCTGCTGGACATGCCCCCCGCCGAGCTGCGGGCCACGGGTGTCGAGCACATGATCGGCTCGGACAAGTTCCCCGCGCCGCAGGGCACGCTGATGGCCACGCTCATCAAGGGCCTGCTCTCGTTCAACCTGGACTGGCAGTTCGTGCTGGTGGGCGTCTTCCTGTCCATCACCATGGAGCTGTGCGGCGTGAAGTCGCTGTCCTTCGCGGTGGGCGCGTACCTGCCGCTGTCCACCACCGCGCCCATCTTCGTGGGCGGCGCCGTCAAGGGCCTGGCCGACTACATGGCCAGGCGCAAGGGCGAGAAGGTGGAGGAGTCCGAGCTGGGGCCCGGCAACCTCTTCGCCACGGGCCTGGTGGCCGGCGGCGCGCTGGCGGGCGTGCTCGTCGCCATCCTCTCGGTGAACGACAACGTCAGCAAGGCCATGGGCAACATCTCCCTGGAGCATGCGCTGGCGGGCGCCCTGGGCGATGGCGGCTACCAGCTCTTCGGCCTCATCTGCTTCGCGGTGATGAGCTTCGTGCTGTACCGCATCTCGCGCCGGCCGTCGGAGGCGTAGCAGCGGCCGCTCAGGCCTCGGCCACCGTGGCCGCCATGGGCTGCTCGAACGGCAGCTCCAGCGTCGCGGTGGCCCCCTTGGACAGGCCCTCGCTCTCCAGCGTCAGCCGGGCGCCCAGCAGCCGGGCCGCCAGCGCGCTGGAGTGCAGGCCGATGCCGTGCCCCTGCTTGCGCGTGGTGAAGCCCTGGGTGAACAGCCGGGCTCGCGACTCCGGGGCGATGCCGGCTCCGTTGTCCACCACCTGGATGCGGGCCCACTCGCCCCGCGGCTCCAGCCGCACCACCAGCCGCCGGTCGTCCATGGGCACGTTCTCCATGGCGTGGCAGGCGTTGCTGATGAGGTTGAGCAGGATCTGCAGCACCTTGTACCGGTCGACCTTCACGCGCGGCAGCGGAGACACCTCGCGCGTCACCTGGACGCCCGCGTGGCGCATGACGCCCTGCTGGAGCCGGAGCGCATCCTCCAGCAGCTCGCCCAGCTCGCACTCCTCCGTGAGGAGCGTGGAGGTGGCGTACGTCTGCTGCATCTGGACGATGGCGCGCACCCGGTTGACGTTCTTGTTCAGGTCCTCGAGCGTGCGCAGCAGCGCCTCCTGCTCGTGAGACAGCTCCAGGGCCAGGCCCGAGAGGTAGTCCACCAGGTGGCTGCCGCGCGGATCCTTGGTGAGGAAGCCCACCAGGTTGTCGCGCTGCTCCTCCAGCAGGGCGGCCAGCTGCTTCATGCGGCCCAGCCGTGAGGAGGCCACCGTCTGGCGCATCAGCCCGGTGTCCACCACGATGCTGGTGAGCACGTTGCCCACGTCATGCAGCACGTTGGTGGCCACCTCCGCCATGCCCACCATGCGCGCGGTGTCCACCAGCTGCGCCTGGGCCTGCGTCAGCTCGCGCGTGCGCTCCTCCACCCGCTGCTCCAGCTCCTCGTTGGCCTGGCGCAGCGCGGCCTCGGCGCGCTGGACCTCCGTATAGAGCCGCGCGTTCTCGATGGAGATGGCCGCCTGCGAGGCGATGTGGCCCAGCAGCGCCAGCCGCCCCGGGGTGAAGGCCTGCGTGGTGAGCGAGTTCTCCAGGTACAGCACCCCGTAGAACTCCTCCTTGCGGCGCAGGGGCAGGCAGAGCACGGAGCGGGCGTGGCTGCGCAGCAGCTCGCCGTCGCTCAGGTAGGCGTGGGGGCGGCTCGTGTCGTCGATGACGACGGGCTCCCCGGTGCGGCGCACATAGGACAGCAGCGTCCAGGGCAGGGCCTGGTTCCCCTCGCGAGGCTTGCTCCCGGTGGCATCCGAGAGGGCCACCACCTTCAGCAGATCGCCCTGCCGCAGCAGCAGCGCCCCGCGCTGGGCACCCGCGCTCTGCAGCGCGACGCTCATGAGCGTGGCCACCAGCCGGTCCAGGACGATCTCCCGGGAGACGGCCTGCTGGGCCTTCACCACGCTGAGCGCGTCGAGCTGCGAGGCGCCGGTGGTGCCCTGGCTCCCCTCGCGGGAGATGGCCACGCGCGGCCACTGGACCTCGAGCAGGCGCGCCTTCCCCTCGGCGCCCCACTGCCGGTAGAAGTCCCAGGCCTCGCGAGCGTAGGAGTTCGAGGCCGTCACCCACCCCAGCTCCTGGGAGAAGCGGGCGGCCAGCTCCGCGGCCATGGCGGCATGGTGGACGAGCCCGTTCTCCCGGCCCGACTGCATGGCCTCCTCGTAGGCCCGCATGGCGTCCTCGGTCTTCCCGGTCATCCGGGCCAGCTCGCCGGCCACCATGCGCTCCGCCGCGCGGAAGTTCTCCGGGCACAGGCCGGCCCACACCACGAGCTGCTGGTGGTGCTGCCGGGCGGCGGACAGGGACGCCTGCCGCTGCTCCGGAGAAGCCTCGCGGTAGCAGGCCGCCAGGGTCAGCGCGCGGAACAGGTGGAAGTCGAAGCGGATGATGAGGCCGGAGATCGTCCCCAGCAGCTTGTCCGCGGCGTCGGCGGCCTGACGCGCCTCCTCGAACTGGCCCCCGAAGTAGCGCGCCTTCATCTTGGTGATGAAGTAGATGCAGGCCATGAAGTGCAGGCCGCGGCTGGCCACGCGAGCCTCGAACTCCTGCTCGTTGAAGCCGTCGCCGTCCAGCGAGCCCGGCGCCGCCGAGTGCCCGCGCAGCTGCTGCACGTGGCGCTGGAAGATGGTGAGGAAGGTGCCGACGTCCTCGTAGTTCGCCTTGCGCACGAACTCGAGCCGCGCCACGGACTCCTGGTACACGTCCGACAGCTCGTGCCCCATGAGCAGGCGGTTGATGATGATGTTGTCGCAGCAGTAGCAGGCGTTGCGGAAGTCGCCGCGGGGCAGCGCGTGCCGGAACGTCTCGTGGAACAGGCCCAGGGACACCGAGAAGGACCGGACCCAGCGGCTGAGGTGCGCCAGGATGAACAGCGTCCCGCTGCGGTGGGCGGCGAACTCGGGCCTGTCCACCAGCCGCTGCGCCACCCGGCCGAACGCGTACCCCTCCTGGTATTTCTCCGCCGAGGCCACGCAGCCCACGAGGCCGAACCAGGCGTAGCCGTGCGCGGCGACCTCCGCGTTGCCGTGGCGGATGGACAGCGCCACCATGCGGCAGAGGTGGAACGGCAGCAGGCTGCTGCCCGAGTAGAGCGCCGGCACGGTCAGGTCGGCCATGATGCTCAGGGCCGCCTTCATGTCGGGATCCACCATGGGAGGCAGCTCCGCGAGGCTCTCGATGGGCCTGTCGCCCAGCAGCGCCCACACCTCCGCGTCCACGGCCCTGATCTCCTCGGGCGTGGGGCTGTGCGGCATGGGCATGCCGAACCGCTCCAGGCACTCGAGCAGGCAGACCACCGCGGCTTCGATCTCGCCGGCGGCCAGGTGCAGGGTGCTCTTGAGGCGATAGGCCTCGGCCAGCTCCGGACGCCCGTTGGCCCGAGGCAGCAGCTCGTCCACGAGCTGGCGCGCCGCGGCGGGGTGGCCCGCCATGAGCTCGCAGCTGGCCTGATCCAGCCGCAGCTTGAAGGCGAGCGCGTGCTCCGTCTTCCAAGGATCGCCGGGCAGCAGGGGGAAGACGGCGTTGAAGTAGCCCACGGCCGAGCGCCACGCCGCGGAGGCCTTCGCGCGCCAGCCGGCCTCGGCGTTCAGCCGCGCGAGGCGCAAGCGCTCGTCGGCATCCCCCATCAGCTCGGCGCCGGCGTTCAGCTGGCCCACCACGTCGAAGAGCCGCTCGCGCAGCTGCTCCTGTGAGAGGCTCGCCAGGAGCATGCGGCCGATGCGCAGGTGCACGGCCTTGCGCTCCACCTCGGGGATGAGCGCGTAGGCCGCCTGCTGGATGCGGTCGTGCAGGAAGCGGTACTGGTCGCCGCCGGTCTGCACCACCATCTCTTCATGGAGGGCGGGCTCCAGCCGCCGCTCCAGCTCCAGGGACTCGAGGCTGCCCAGGAGGGCCAGGGTCGGCGCGGAGAAGGCGTTGCCCACGCACGCGGCCAGGCGCAGCAGCTGCTGGGTGGGCTCGGGCAGCTGCCGCAGGCGGCCCGCCATGAACTCCACCACGTTGTCCGAGTACCCCTTGGCCTTGACGCCGGCCTCGTCCCAGCGCCAGCCGCCGCCGGGGGCGCGCACCAGCAGCCCGTCCTGGTAGAGCGTCTGCAAGAGCTGCAGCAGGAAGAAGGGGTTGCCGCCCGTCTTCGCCTGCAGCACGGCGGTGAGGGCCTGCACCACCTCCGAGCGCGTGCCCGGCAGCGCATCGCCCACCAGCTGCCGGGTCTGCTCCAGCAACAGGGGCCCCAGGGAGATGTCCCCCAGGCGGGTGCCGGCCTTGCGCACCTCATCCACCGTCAGCATGAGCGGATGGGAGGAGCTCACCTCGTTGTCGCGGTAGGCGCCCACCCAGAGCAAGGGGGGCGTGTCGGGGTGCGTGGCGAGGAACTTCAGCAGCTCGAGGCTGGCGAAGTCCGCCCACTGCAGATCATCGAGGAACAGCACCAGCGGGCGCTCGGGCGTGGCGAAGACGCTGAGGAAGCGCTGGAAGACGCGGTGGAAGCGGTTCTGCGCCTCCTGGGGAGGCATCTCGGAGAGCGGGGGCTGCCTGCCCACCACCCACTCCAGCTGGGGCACCAGGTCCACCAGCACCTGCCCGAAGCCCTCGAAGGCCTCCAGCAGCCGCTGGCGCCAGGACTCGATCTCGGTGTCGCTGCTGGCCAGCAGCTGCTGCACCAGGCCCTTGAAGGCCTGCGCCAGCGTGGCGTACGGCACGTCGCGCTGGAGCTGATCGAACTTGCCGCTGAGGAAGAAGCCGCGGCGCTGCAGCACCGGCTGGTGCAGCGCGTGCACCACGGACGACTTGCCGATGCCCGAGTAGCCGCGGACGAGGATCCACTCGGAGCGGCCCTGGCGCGTCACCCGCTCGAAGGCGTTGAGCAGGGCCTCCACCTCGTTGTCGCGGCCATACAGCCGCTGGGGCAGCTGGAAGCGGGCGGGGAAGTCCTGGCTGCCCAGGGAGAACTCCTCCACGTCCGCGCGCGAGAGCCGCTCGCGGCACGCCTCCAGGTCCGCCTTGAGCCCCTCGAAGCTCTGGTAGCGCTCCTCGGGCATCTTGGCGATGAGCTTGAGGACCACGGCCGACAGCATGGGCGGGATGGAGGCCACGCGCTGGTGTGGCGGCACGGGCGCCTGGGCCAGGTGGGCGTGGATCCACTCCAGCGCGTCCTTGCCCTCGAACGGGAGGCTGCCCGTCAGCAGCTGATAGAAGGTGATGCCCAGCGAGTACAGGTCCGTGCGGTAGTCGAGCGTGCGGTTCATCCGCCCCGACTGCTCCGGAGACATATAGGCCGGCGTGCCCTCCATGAGCTGAGGGGGCGCGGCCTGGACGTGCTGGACCTGCTGGAGGGTGGCGCTACCGAAGTCGATGATCCAGGGCTGTCCGGTGGGTGCCAGGAGGATGTGAGCGGGCTGGAGATCCTTGTGGATGACGCCGCGCCGGTGGACCTCGGCCAGGGTGGCGGCCAGGGCGCTGGCGATGGGAAGGAAGCGGCCGGGCTCGAGGGGCTCCTGCTTCTGCTCCGAGAGGGGGGTGCCTTCCACCCGCTCCAGCACGAGCACGGGCCGGTTCTGGTGGACCTCGAAGGCCAGGGCGGTGAGCACGCCCGGGGTGCCTTCCAGGCGGCGCAGCAGGGTGTACTCGTGCTCGAACCGGGCGCGCTCGCGAGCGCTCAGGTGCTCCGAGCGCGGCATCTTCAGGATCACGGGTCGGCGGTCATCTCCGCGGAGGGCGCGATACAGGAGGGTGGTGCCTCTCACGGGGAGAGGCTCGAGCTGTGTGTATCCTGGAAGTTCGAGCATCCATTCCCCCTGACGCAGGCCCCAGACCGAAACCTGCGCGGGTTTTTGAGTCAGGACCCGGGCCGCGACCTGACAGGGCCTATCATCGCCGATCCCCGAGGGGCTTGCTGCGGGGTGAAGGCGGGAAACAGGGAGGAAAATCCGGAAGTCTCCGCTGCTGTACACAAGCCTCGACAATCACTCGGATTTTCCACGGCTGGCGGGGTTCTGGCGTCACTGCCTAGCCACAGGGGGGACCGGGGTGTTGCCGACCCCCTCCCAGGCGATCCTGCGAGAGCATGCGGTGCGCCGCCCCTGTGGCCCCAGAGCTCCGAGCCCGTTTCCACCCAGGCACCGAGCCTTCTTGCTGCATCATGTACGGACCCTCGCTCACCATTCATCCCCACGACGGCCTGCCCTCATGCCCA
The DNA here is from genome assembly GCF_020103725.1 of Hyalangium gracile. NCBI lineage: Bacteria > Pseudomonadati > Myxococcota > Myxococcia > Myxococcales > Archangiaceae > Hyalangium > Hyalangium gracile. The sequence goes on from NZ_JAHXBG010000015.1 coordinate 26,853, forward strand.
TCACTCAGCGTCTCAAGATCATCGACCGCAACCTGCTCAAGGTCCGCTATGACGATCTCGCGGTCCACGCGACGTCCGGCTGGCAGACACAGCCCGTTCCAGTGCAGGCCCTGGAGAAGGTGGAGATTGCCCTGGCCGGACGAATCGTCTGGTACCACCGGACCTGGAAGACCTCGGGGCGCTGCGGCAGAACAGAGCGCCATGTCGATCACCGCGAGGCCTCTCCCCACGAGGAGAACGGTCGCTGCGGGGCGGCCCTGGTGGCTGCGGACTCCGGGCAGGTGGTGTTTGCCTTCCCAGGCAACCTTGGCGCGAACTCGCCCAGGCCCGAGGCGATGCTGGGCATCCCGGAGGAGCTGGCGGGGTACGCGAACCTCCGGCTCGCCTGCGCGACCGTGGATGCCCTCCGCGGAGGAGGCGGTGACAACGCAGGCTCCTTCAGCCTGCGGGTGACCGTGGATTGGCTCGAGCGCCACAAGCGTTTCCTTGCCACCGTCGACAGGTGCATCGCCCAGGCACGGCAGACGAACTGGGAGGATGCCAACGCCGCCGCCACCGCCGATAGCATGGCCGCCAGCCTCGTCCAGTGGTTCGCGCCGCGCGCGGTGCTCAGCGCCTCCGCGCAGGAGGCATTCCTCCAGAAGCTGAACGCCCTCGGCACGCTCCTCGTCGGGGTGAAAGGGGTCACCGCCGTCCAGTTCGCGGACTGGCTCGGCGAGTGGATGGTGACGGAGAACGCCGGAGGCCGCCTCAGCTTCGCGCCCGGCTGGCTCCTCCGCGGCAGGGCCGCCGCCCTCCAGGGCCAGTTCACCCTCGCCGACAGCATGTTCAAGTCGGCGCTCGTGTACGCGGAGAACAAGGCCTCGGTCCTATACGAGCAGGCAAAAATCCGCGACATGCGGGGGCAGCTCTTCTCGCCCACCGGAAAGGAAGTGACCAGCATTGCCCAGGCCGTGGCGCGGCTGACCACGAAGGATGCGGCAACGGTGGTGGGGGCGTACGATTTGTACAAGCTCAGCCTGGCCGAGGGCACCGGCACCCTGGACGCAAATGGCGCCGCGAAGATGGAGCAGGCGAAGGCGAGCGACATCCTGAAGGCCTATGACCGCCACTACGCGGTCGCCCGCCTGGCCTATCTGCGGCACACGACGGCCTCGCTCCAGGAATCCGCGGCGCACTTCAAGATGTGCCGCCGCCTCGCGCGCTTCCGGCACTTCACCCACCGATCCCGATTCCCGGGCTACACGCTGGACATGCTGTTCGACGACGTCCAACGGTCGCAGCCCAACCCCTTCCATACCGGCGGGCGCGTGGGCGCGCAGGATGTCCCTGTCGGCCTCCGCAGGCTTCCGATCACGCTCCGGGCCACGCTGCAGCACATTCGTCCGGAGGGGCCTGGGAGCTCCCCGATCCTGGGGGACCAGCCAGAGGCCGTGCTCAGCGTGGTGGACTGGCTCACCATCAACGGTCCGGCCTGCAGTGGGGACGTGCTGCTCTCCGACGGGCGCCTGCAGGCGCTGGTGGCCGACCCCGCGGGCAGTGCCCAGCCCGTGGTGTCTGCTCTGTGGCAGCGCCTGTCGGGCAACGTCCGCACGCTCCTGTTCCCCTCGGCCGAGTCGCTCCGGGACCAGCCCGTGGGCCTGGTGTCGGCCCTCGCCAGCATGGGGAGCCCCTCGAGCGCGCTGGCCGAGGAAGCCCTCTGCGCGACGGACTGGCTGCAGAACCCCTTCTACTGGGTCTCCTTCCTGCTCCAGGAGGCGACACGACCGGCCGGCAGGATTCCTCCCCCACGGGCGGACCTCGATTGGAGCGCCTATCGGCTGGATGCCGTGGCGGATCAGGAGCTCAAGCCCGGCGAGCCTCCGCGACTCACGCTCACCCTGCTCAGCCCCGAAGCGGCAGCCGCTGTCGCGGACTGCACGCTCCTCGGGGACCGGCTGCGGCTCGACTCGCTCGTGCTGCGCAACCAGGGCCTCACGGTCCTCCGGATGGATCTGATCTACCCCGGCACCACGGCCTCGCCCGCGGCGCCGCCGGATCGCCTGCAGGAGATCGTCATCCGGATGCCCAAGCTGGCCTCGGCGCCGGTTCTTGGCCGGGAACGAGACCTCACCGCCGGGGCCCAGCCCGACCTCAAGCTCGAGCTCACCTACGATGGCCGAGACTGCGTCCGCCAGGTCACCCTGAACGACTACCGGGCCGCGCGCGCGGCCGAGGCGCTGGACGCGGCGATGGCCGCCCTGGGCATCGTATGGACGTACGAGCTGAAGCTTCCCAAGGACGGCCAGGGACTGCTGGTGGGGCACCCCAGCCTGGCGAGCGCGTACACGCCCTTCCACCGCAACCTCAACCCCGAGTCGTACCGCTCCGTGTCCTGCCAGGACGCACGCTGGGCGCTCGCACAGCGCGGCCTGGGTGTGGAGGTCGCGCAGTGCCTGGTGGAGGATCTGGGCCGGCGCGTCGCGGAGGTCGCCGCGGAGGAGGACGCCACGCTCACCCAGGAGCGCAACGAGGCGCGCCTCGTCCTGTTCGACCTGCTGACCGGGTTCTTCGACAGGGCCTCCGACCAGCGGAGCGGGACCGACCGGCTGAAGGCCTGCGCCGCGTCCGCCCTGCTCGCGGAGTCGCCTCCCGCGCTCGATCCGGAGCGTGTCCTCTCCTCCAAGCGTCTGGCACGTGACGTAGCGCTCCGGCTGCTCGCCAGCCTGAGCGGCTCCGGCGAGGAGCAGGAACTGGCCGTGGCTCACGGGCTGGCGCGCTTCCCTGTCCCGCTCGTGCCGCTCCAGTTCCCGCCCGTCCTGGAGACCGGCAAGGAGCCCGTGGAGACCACCGAGCCCGATCCCGAGCGCCGCGCCGCGGCCCGGCTCACCGTCGCCTGGCTGGACGCGCTGGTCCGCTGCGCGTCCGCGCCGGAGACGGCGTACAAGCTCGCCCGAGTGGCCGTCTCCAACGGACTGTCGGACCTCGCGCATGCCTGGGTCACCACCCACCTGGCGCCGGACACGCGCGGTCGAGCGGTGGCCACCGTCCTGAGCTGGCTGGTGAACCGCGCGCTGCCGCCCTCCCCCACCGAGAGCCTCGAGTCCCTACGGATCACGACCGTCCCCACTGCCGTGCCGATGATCGAGGCGCTGGCCAGGGCAGCGGTGGCCTGGCAGTCGCGGGAGCAAAACCCGGAGCAGCTGGCGCTCGCGCTGACGCGGGTGCAGCGGCAGTTGGGGCACGCGAGGGCCACACGCCTGCTCCCTGAGCGAGATCTCGCCACGCTGGCCGTGGAGGTGCTCAACCGGGCCGTCCAGGAAGTCTCGCACCGGCCGCGCGGCGCATGCCAGTCGATGCTGCCCGGGCTCGTCCGGATTGCGGGGGCGTTGGGGTACGTGGCGGAGAGCTCCACCCAGGCGAACCCGGCGCGGCGCGCATGCGAACTGGCCGTCGGCCTCTACCGGGAGCTCAAGGGCGTGCCCTTCGACAACAAGCCCGCGCCGGAGCTGGCGACCCAGTGGGAGCAGGCCGTGGCCCTCGCGGCCGCGGACGATCCAGCCCTGGAGCCCTGGCTCAAGGCGAGCCCCGTGGCCCGCGCTCCGGCCGCGGGCGTCCGCGCGGGCGCCTGGTACCTCCCCCCGCTCAGGCTGCCCAGGCGTGAGGCGGTGACGGACGTCAGGGACTCGGTGAACGAGGCGCGCGAAGAGATGGTCAGCTTCGCGCGCGTGGCGAAGGCCACCTACGACAGCTGGGAGTTCGTCCTCAACGACCACCCCTACTCCGACAGCTCCGCGGCGCTCATCTCGCTGGCGGATCGCCACCTGGCACGCGGGGAGCGCGACGCGGCCCGTGAGTCACTCCACCTGGCGCTCTGGTCGTTGTTGAAGCTGGAGAACGACGAGGGCCCCAATGTCTCCCCTGCGGATCGCGCGCAGCTCGGCTCGCTGCTGCGCCGGGTGCGGCTGCGGCTGGCGTGGCTGGACCAGGACCGGGACGCGTACGGGCGCTTCCTCACCCAGGCCCCGGCGCGACGGCTGAACGTGCTGGTCGCCCAGTTCGAGCGCTCCCTGAGACAGTACCGCAATCACCTGGCCGAGGTCCGCACGGCGCAGACCGAGAGCGACGCAGAGCAGCGGTTCGCCCTGGGGCTGAACCTGCAGCGCATCGACGCGCAGCATGCCCTCAAGCGGGCCACCCTGGACGTGGAGCGGGATCAGCGGATGCTGGCCCACACCCAGGCCACCGTCAGCCGGCTGGAGGCGCGGCGGCAGGAGACGCTCCGGCAGACCCAGGAAGGAGTGGCGCAGTTCAAGCGCGGGGAGCAGCGCGCGGCCCAGGCGCTGGACAGCCTGGGGCAACTGGCGATGTCGGCCGCCGTGAGCTACCTGCCCGCGGTCGGTCCCGTGGGCAACCTGGCGGGCAAGGCAAAGGAGACCGCCCGGGCCCTCGACGTCATCCGCAAGGTGTCCTCCGGTGAGGATCCGCTGCGCACCATCGTCAGCTCGTACGGGCAGGACATCGTGACGCTGTGCTTCTCCAGCTTCGAGCAGGGCTCGTTCCTGGGGGGACACCTGGAGTCGGCGACCCGGGATGCGCTCAAGCAGTACGCCCGGAACGGTCGCATCGAGTTCAATGCCCTGGCCTCCGCGACGATGCGCCGGCTGGGCGAAGAGCTGTTCGACGGAGCCGTGGGAAGGCTGGCCTCGGAGATCGACAAATGGATCGCCCGGGCACCCGCGGAGCTCACCGAGCTCAAGCGCAGCTGGGATGAGCTGGTGCAGTCCGCCAGCGAGGTGCTGGAAGAGGGAAGGTTGCGCGTCGGCGAGCTGCGGCGGCTCGTCAACCGCGTGGAGCTGACGGCGGCCGCTCGGGTCAGCATCCTCCGCGAGGTGCTGGCCAAGGCGCCAGACGACGTCCTCCGCAAGGTCGTGGAGGCATTGCCGGTGGGCGAGCTTCCGGTGGATCAGGTGGTGGCGGCGTACCAGCGGCTTTCGGCCTCGGGAGCGGCGGGTGCCCTGGCTGTGGAGGCCCTGGGCCGATTCGTGGGAGGCCTCACCAACCCGAATGCCTGGTGGCGCCTCTGTGGCCTCGAGGACGGGATGCTGCCAGGGCCAACGGTCTTGGAGACGGCGCTGAAGAACCTGTCGGAGTTGCTGCGCCAACTCGCGGTGAGCGTGTTGACCTTCGCCTCCGCCTCGGAAGCCGAGCGGGTAGCCGACCGGTTCGAGCGCATCCGCCAGGTGCTGGCGCTCATCGAGCGCGGCGTGCCCCTGCCCGCCGAGCGCATCGCCGACATCAACCTGCGCGTCCCGGATGCCGTGCGCGCCCGGATGCGCGAGGCTTATGAGGCCCTGGTGGCCGCCGGTGCCACGCCGGCCGCGGCACTGCTCGAGGCCGTGGCGCGAGAGATCACCCGGGCGGCCGAACAGGGACTCGCGGGCGCCACGGAGCTCAAGCCGTGCATCGAAGTGCTGGCGGAGCTCGCCTCGGGCCTGTCGGAGGGGACCATGCTCCTCCAAGAGCTGCCTTCCCGAGTGCTCGTGGGAGACGGCACGGCAGTCGAGTTCAGGACGGCGATCCTCCAGGCCATGAAGGAGGGCGTTGGCGCCCTCTTCCAGGCCGCGAACCTCAACCCCAGGACGGCAACCGCCATCCGCGGAACCGTCCTAGAGGCGCGTGCCTTCGTGGCCCGGGCCATTCGGGCGCTGGAGACCGAGGGGAAGACGGGCGAGCGAGCAGTGAGCTTCGACCAGCGTTTCCTCTCGGCGGAGGCGGTGTTCGGCCAGCCGCTGTCCATCGTACTGTTCGGGAAGTCGCGGCAGGAGATTGCCCCACTGCTCGGCGCGCTGGAGGAGACGTTGAGCGGCAGGCTGCCCCAGGCCAACGGAGTGCTGAGGGCGGTGCTGAACGCCGGCCTCGAGCCGGTTACCGACCCGGCCCTGGGCAAAACTGCCGCGGCGACGCCCCTGCTCAAAGCGTTGGAGAGCGTCGAGCTGGGCCTCGCCGGAGGGAAGAAGGCGCTGGCCGATCCCATCGCCTACACGCGCTTCCTCGCGGCCGATGTGCTCCTCAAGGAGGTCCTGCCCGTCATGCCTCCGCCGGGTGATGGGAAGGTCCTCCAGGCATCCCTGGAGAAGGCGCTGGCCAGCGGCGAGGGCATCGAGTACCCGGCGCCCGTGAATGGCACGCCTCCGGCGGAGTCCCCGGACGAGCTGACACGGGTGCTGTCCAACCCGGGCGCGCAGGCCATGCTGGCGGTGCTGGCGAGCGCCTATCCCGCGGTGGGGATCGCTGTGAAGGCGGTCACCCTGGTCAATGCGTGGCTGAGCGGGACCAAGGAGAAGGAGCTGGGCGCCAGCCAGGCCAAGGCGGCGATGGCCGAGACCCGGAGCCTGGATCAGCAGGTGATGGAGGCGCGGCACCAGCGGGAGCTGGCGGCGCTCGAGTTGCTCGTCGCGCATGACGAGGTCGAGCGGGCGCAAGAGTCGCTCAGCGCGCTCAATCAGGTGGAAGGCTTCGCGGGGAGCGTGCAGGACCGCGACGTGTATCTCCAGCGGGTGGCTTACCAGCGCATCTGGACGCGCATAGAGCTGCTCTCGTATCAGCTCTACATCATCCAGCGAGCGTTCGAGTACGAGTTCGACGCCGAGTTGGGGGAGATCTTCCAGCGCTGGCCGATGCTGCAGCGCTTCCAGCCGCTGCTCCAGCTGTCCCCCGGAATACTGACCGGGGAGTTCGACCGCACCAATGTCCACCAGGATCTGCTCCAGCATGCGGCGGATCTGGAGAATCTGCCCGAGGCGTTGCAGTTGGTGCAGGACATGGCGCTGGAGACGCGCTACCGCGCGACCGTGACGCTGTCGCTGCGGCATGACTTCCCGGATGCATGGGAGCAGTTCCGCCGATTCGGACCGCCCATCAGCTTCGAGACGAAGCTCCCGATGTTCTCGGGGCTGGCACAGAGCGATCGCACCTTCCGCCACTCGATCAAGATCGCCCGGGTAGAGGTCAAGCCGCGGTTCCCGAACCTGCCTGGGGGACCTCCTGGCGTGGCGTCCATGCCTTCGGAGACGGTGGCGTTGGCGGACCTCACGGTGAGCATGGTGAGCCCACGCAAGATGGGTGAGCGGCTGGAGGCGTCACGCGAGAGCAAGCGACAGCAGTCGCTGCGCCTGGTCTTCGAGCATCCCGACCGACTGGGCCTGGCTCTCTTCCACAGCGGCGAAGGCTACCAGGTTGACGAGCGTGGCCACCTGCGCTGGGTGGAGTGGGGGCCGCAGGTGCTCGACAGCAACCTGGAAGTGGCCGACCCGGAGGCGCACTACAACGCGCTGGAAGGCCTGACGCCGGCCGCGCGCTGGGATCTGCTACTGGACCCCGCGGCGGGGATCCGCCCCGAGGATCTGGAGGACATCCTGCTCGTCGTGACCTTCACGTACGGCCGGCACGAGGCGAACGTGCGGCTGGCCTACAACACCCTGAAGGATGCCGTGCGCAGCAACACCTTCGTCGAGGCAAACGAGGCGCTCCGGCAGGCGGAGCCCGCTGGTAGCCCGAACGGAGCGCAGGCGCTCGTCACCAAGCAGGTGGAGCTGCTGCGCTCGCGGCTCTCCTAGGACGAAGGCCGTGGAGGCTCACGAACCGCTGAAGCGCTCCTCCACGAGGAACGGCTCGCAGGGGCGGCCCTCGAGATCACGGAAGGCGACATGGGGCTGGATCGCCTTCCGCTAATCTCCGTACTGGCTGTATTCGGTGCCGTTGCGCCACACGTGCAGGGACATCGCATGGAGCCCCTCCCCCACCCTCACGAAGGCGGGATGGCCCGGGCCGTTCCACTGGCCTCCGAGCGCGGAGCTGTGGCTGTCGATGAGGATGCGCTCGTCTCGCACGCTGTTGGAGAGCAGGTCGAGCTTCGCGATGTACGTGCGGTACTGGGAGTTGCCGAAGAAGCCCGCGCTGTAGATGAGGTACGACTGGCCGTTCTCGTGCACCACGAACTGGCCTTCGATCAGGCCATCGTGGTGGGGCCCGTTGGTGAGCAGGACCTTCGCCGGGCCCAGGAGCTCGATGCGGCCGTCGGCATCCTGCCGGAACTCGTGCGAGAGGATGGGCGTGGGGGCCTTGCGCGGCTGCCCCGTTGCCGGGTCCTTCCACTGCAGCCCGTTGCCATCCACCTTGGTGAGCAGGAACGTCCGCTCCCGGCCCTCCGAGTCGGTGGCCGCGGCCACGTGGCCGTCAATCATGCCGACGACGGAGTTCTCCCCGGCGGGCCCACCCGGATAGTCGGGCGCCACGTCCTTCACGCGGACGTTGATGTCGAGGAAGCCGTGGTCCTTCCACTCGCCATCGATGGCGGAGGCGGTGGCGTAGGCCGAGCGCAGGATGCCGGCCCGATCGCGAGCGGTGTAGTGCAGCGTGAGCCGGCGTGGCGCTCGTCGATCTCGGGGGCCCAGCGAGCCACGACGAGATCCCTGGGAAGGTCGGGCGAGAGCGGATCGAGCTCGCCGGCGTTCCACCACGCGGGGAGCTTTCCCTCGGGGAAGATGGCGCGGTGCTTGCCGTCCACGATGTGCGGCGTCCAGGAACCACCCACGAGGCGATACAGCCGGAAGGCGAACGGCTGATCGTTGGTGGTGGCAATCAGCCAGAGGCCGGCGGTGCGCGCGCCGCCGGGGCTCTTGGCGGTCAGCCGCAGCACGAACGGGTCCGGCATGGGCTCGTGGATGAGGGGCTCGGGGACGCGCTGCAGGTTCGCGACGATGTCCTGGAGAGTGCGCGACGCCTCCGGCGGAACGTCGAAGACGGCTGCCGGGTCCTTCAAGGCATTGTCGCGGAGGCGGTTCGGCTCGAGCCGCTGGGTACCTGCGGTGGCATTCGGAGTCTGGGAGTCGGAGGGGGAGCTCACACGGGTGCGCAAGGTAGCGGAGGGGTCCTTTCGGGTTCCAGCGTTGGAGCCTGGGCGGCGGGGGTGTCGCGGTGCACGTCCTGGTAGGCGGACCCGAGCGTGGGAGTATCCGTGGCGAGCTGGCACATGACAGCGTCCTTGCCAACGAGGTGCTCGACCACCGCCAGCAGGTCCTCATCCTCGAAGAGGCGAGGCTCGGCGAAAGGCGCGGTGAACGGCAGCGTCACGTAGTAGCGGGACGGGCCACGGTTGGGCAGGTGTCCCTCGCGGGCGATGTGAGCCTCGAGCAGCGGAGAGAACGCCTCCCGCCACGCCGTCAGGATCTCCGGTGGGAAGTGCTGCGGAAGCACGCAGAAGCCGTCGGTGAGCGCCTGCTGGGCAAAGGCCTCGATCTGCTGGGGGGAGTATCGAGCTTGCGTCATGGCGGAAGTGAACCTCTCTTTTCCGTCGAGCGCTACGCTACTCCTCGGAATATTCTGGCGTGACGACGGTGACAGCCATGCTGAGTGAAGGGTTCTACTTCTGCCACTCCTTCGACTTCGGGATGCCTCTCGAGACCATCACATCCCCAACAGCCGGTTCGACTTGTGGGTGAACAAGCTCGGCCTGGGGGTCGCCTTCCAGAGGGTGACCGGAGTGAGCACCTGAAAGCAGGCGCTCGACATCTTCAACGCGGAGCGGCTGGGGACTGCCGGACCACCGTGTACCGCCTGTGCGACCGGGGCCCACTGCCCCACATCCGCATCTCCAACTCGATCCGAGTCAACGTGGAAGCCTTGGAGCAGTTCCTGAGGGAGCACACAGAGCAAGGGCCGTAGCTGAGGCCCTGTTGCTTCAGCCACGCCGGAGGAAATCGCGCTCTTGGAACCGGCAGGATGCAAGAGCCTCCGCGTAAACACGCTGGGCTGGTCCACGACTCCTAGCCGCCCGCTTCGGGGCAAGCTCACTCAGCCGACCGTCCACCCGCCGTGGACTCCACCGTCCACACTGTGAGGCCCACGCCCCATGAAGGAGAGCCGAACTTTGCAGAGCCTACTTACCCGCCGCGCGCTCGCCGCTCGGACGGATGGTTCGCATCCCAGACGAGTTCCTTGTACTTGTCGAGGAGGTACGCGGAGAGCTGCTTGATATCGGAGGGCGTGTTCTCGATCTCGTTCCACTTGAGCTTTTGCCCTGGCCCCAAATCCCAAAACCCATCGGTCCACCTGCACACCTCCTTCAGGGGCGTCAGATCCTGGGCAAACAACTCCCGCTTGAGGTGGATCCGGTTCCGATACCGGTCAGCGATGGTGTCCATGAGCAGGCCCATGCTCAGGATGCCGGCACCATGCATGAGCCGTGACTTCTTGGGTGGTTTTGCCCAAGCTTCGGGGAAGACATCACTGACGGCCCCCCAGTAGGCGCACAGGATGGTGACCATCGGATCGATGGCCCCTCCCGCCCCATCATCCGAGCGAAAGCGGTAAAGGACCCCCTCGTTCAGGCTGTTCTCCAGCATCCTCAAGATGGAGTTGTCCTTGATGATGCCACTGGGGTTCGTGGGCGTCTGGATGAGACCGCGGAAGGGTGAATGCCTCTTGGCATTGAGGATGTTGAGGAGCTGGGACGGGAAGCGCTTCTTGAGCAGGCTCGACGGGAGACGCGACTCGGTGTTGGGGAGCAGCTCATAGACCAGGCCCTTCGCGAGCGGCTTGGTGGAGTTGACCAGGATGAACTGGTCGGTCTGCTCGGACACATCGTCCGTGATGAAGGCCACCACGCTCAGCGGGAATGAGTCGAGGCTCGAATCGCGGACTGCGGCAAGCCGCTGCTGCCCATCCACGACAAAAGCCGGTTTGTCCTCATCGAGCATGTCCTCCTCGAAGGGGATGCGCAGGGTTCCAGGGCGGGAGTACCCCTCGGGATGGAACTCCGAACCCGCCGGATCGAAGTGCACGCTAGAATTGAAGGCCAGCACGACCGCATTGGGAATCATCGGGCTGGGGCCCTCGATGAATCGCTTGATCTCGTCGATGTGAGAAAGGACCTCGGGCCGTTGGTAGCCGCGAAGCTCCCCTTCCTCATCCCTTCTCACACGAGAGATGGTCGAGAAGCGGTGGACCAGTTTCCCGTCTACGGAGAAGACGTACAACATCCGCTTCGGCCCTTGCTTCACCTGAAGCGCGGGGAGCCGAAGCTCACGCGTTTTCGCCATTGCCACACCCTCCATGCCAACAGAAAGCCGCATCCCGCTACGCGGCGTCTTCTAGGCGCAGACCTAGTTCGCTTCGAAGCTTTCGGTAGAAGACCCAGACGTTATGGAATCCGCGGCGCCGGTTGCGCTCCGCCCCGCGGAAGAGAATGACGTGGTGCCCAATGGAGCGGCAGACCTCGCAACCACACTTCTTCCAGGGTTGGTCCGACAGCACCTCTCGGTACACGTCCGCCCTGCTCTGCCGGCTCTTGGCCGCACTCGCCTTCTTTTCCTTGGGCGTGCTCTCGGCGCAGAGTTCCTCGTACTCGGTCAGCGCCTCTACCGCTGCGTCGATGTCCAACTTCCCATTGTTGAAGGCCGCCATGGCCGAGAGCGCAGCCTTCTCCAGCTTGCGAGCGGTCTCCTGACGAATGACTCCGGAGGAGATCTTCTTCTGGAGCTTGGCGTTTCCTTCGACCTGGGGAATCCGGATCGCACTGTAGGTCCGGCTTAGGGTGTAATAGTTGTCCGATGCATCCTTGAAGGCCTGCCGCAGAGGCGACGTGCCATCGATGCTCGCTACCCCCAGGGTCGCGAACGCATTCATGTGGTCGAGCCGAGTCACTCCCAGGAGATGCAGCCGGGTCTTCGGCTTCCGGACCTCCGCGATCTTCTCTAGCGAGGCGAGAACCTCCGCAGTCTTGAGCGGGACCATGCCGCCGAGCGCGATATAGGAGTATCCCATCGCTTGGAGTTCCTTGACCGCATGAGCGTAGGACTTCGGGCTCCATCCCTGGGCGACGCCAATGGGGATAAAGCCCTCTTTCCGCGCTTTGCAGCGCGTCCAGAACTCCTCTGCGAGGCTCAGGGTGAGGGCCTGCCGATCCTTGACTTCATCGGGCGGTTTGGCCCCCTTAAGGTCCCAATCGGGCTGGTAGGACAGGATCACATGATCCACTGACAGCCCGTAATCGAAGCGGCAGTCGGAGTAGAAGTTGATGACCTCGTCAGCGGTGTACGGGGGGACCTTCTCCTTGACATAGGTGAAGGCACCACAGTCGCCCATGACCTCGAGGGGGTAAGGCACCTTGTCGATGCGGAGGAACTCCTTCACCCCATTGCGTAGGAGCCTGTGCTTCTGGCCAATGGTGTAGCGGCTACCCACCTGGCCGTAGCCATCGACAATGCCCTTGGAGACCAGCAAGCCGTCATAGGCTCGCGAGCGGAAGACTTCGTGGGCGTACAGATCGTCACGTTGCCTGACTCGGAGCTCGGCCCGCCGTTCGGTCTCGAAATCGAAGCTCGGGTCGACCAGGTCTTGGCTGTCAGGGAAGAAGAACTTCATGGGGCTTTCCGTTGGTACTGGGCGACGTATTCCCGGACCAGGTGATTGCTGAGGAGTTCGATGTCCTGGGGGGTGTTCTGCAGGGCATTCCACCGCATCCCACCGAGCCCCTCCCAGGCGCCGGCCGTCCAGCGGCAGGAGTTTCTCAGAGGGGTGAGCTGCTTGCGGATCTGTGTCTCCGCTTTGGAGTCGAACGGGTCGATTCCCACCATGACCCGATCCATCAGCCTCCCCATGGAGCGGATACCAATGCCGTGCATCAGGCGGCTCTGTTGGGACCGCTTGCCCCAAGCCTCCGGGAAGGTGTGCCTCACCGCGTTCCAGTAGGCGAAGAGGATTCGGCGGATCGCCTCGTAGTCCGTCTCCCGGGTTGCTGCATTGGTATAGGGGTAGAGACAGCCCGAAGCGGCCTTCAGGCTCTCCGCAATCATTGCCACCACCACCGTCCCGGTCACCACCGCCTCTTTTCGCTCCCGGGGAGGAGTCGAGGTGAGCTGGATGAGCTTGTAGAACGGCGAGTGGGGGTCGTTGTTGAGAACCTCGCAGAGCCGGGCGGGGGCCTTCTTCGCCTCGAGCTGTGGAGGGAGGATCGTGTCCACATCGGGGAGCAGTTCGGTGATGAGTCCCCGCGGGAGCGGCCGGGTGCTGTTGATGCGGAGGAACTGATCCTTCTGGAGCGAGATCTCGTCCGCAACGAAGGCATTTACCGGGACAGGCAGGTCCGCGTTCTTGGCACGAGCGAGCGCCAAGGCCCGCTGTTGCCCATCCACGATCCAAGCGGGCTTGGGCTGCCCCTCTCCGGCCACTGGAATGATCAGGGTGCCGGATTCGGCCAGCCCGTCGGATACATTCGGGCCGCGGGAATGGACGAATGAACTCGCACTACTGAGGGCCAGGATGATCGAGTTCGGAAAGAGCACGCTTCCACTGTCGAGGTAGTCGACGATGCTCTGCACGTGCCGCCGCACCTCAGGGCGCTGATAACCGATGAGCTTGCCCGCTTCGGTCCGTGAGACCCGGGAGACATCGGCCACGCGGAGGAGTTCCTTCGCGGAGAGGGTGAACATGTAGAGCGGGTGCTTGCCGTCCTGAATGACGCGAAGCGCCCTGCGCTTGATCTCCTGGTCAGCCACGAACCCCTCCTTCCTTCAGCGTGGCGAAGAGCCGGTTGAAGCGTTCCATCTGGCACTTTCGTCCCGAGTCCCGGAACTTCCGGAGCAAGCTGCTGCGCGATTGCCCTGACGTGTCGCGAAGCTCGCTTCGGATGAACTGCAGAACCTCATGATCGGTCACCGGACTACGGGTGTTCTCGGGCCAGTCACCGGCCTTGCGGGAAAGCGCGGCGACTTGCTCGCGCACGGCTTGAACCTCTAGACCCGTCTTGCGGGACTCAAGTAGCAGGTGTCGTGCTACCCGTGCATGGAGCGAAGCCACCCCACCCCCCAACTCGAAGACCAGCGCCCCCGGGCATTCAATCCAGTAAGCGCCGAGTGGCCCGGCCTGCAGCGGAGAGGATGTCGAGACGACGAGGAGCTTCTGCTTCGACCGCCGATGTTGTCCGGCACGGACCAGGTCGGGTTCCATCGCCTCCACGTAAGCGGGGGGGGCCACAATCATGAGAACGGCGTTCCGGTCATGCTCCGTCAACTCGGCGACCGAGCGAGGTTCCGACTTGAGCCGATGCTCACCCTGACCCAGCGCGTTCCACCAAGCCTGGCGCAAGGCACGGCCGCTCTTTCCGGCGGGGGCCACGGCATCTCGGGACATGCCCGAGAAGGTCGCCGAGTAGGCATGAGCGAGCCAGTCGCAGTTCCACAGACCGTAGCCCGCCGAGGCCACCCAGAGCCGGACCTCGAGCCCGGCATTGGTTCCATCCGCTGGAAGCGATCGGACCACCGACCAGTGCTGCCCACCGTACAGGTCCAGGGCGGGCAGCTTTCGCGCCTCCGACCCAGCGAGCCGTTGGCACCAGGTAGCAGCACGGGCGGAGACGTCCCCTGCAGGAACTCGGGACAACTGGAGCTCCGGAGGCACTTTCAGGAGTTTCTTATCCGTGCAACTGGCAACCACGTTGACCCGCATGGCGTCCCGAGGGAGCAGCGCCTAGCCGCGACCCTCATCCTCCCCAGCGTAGATGCAGCCACTCGTGCAGGTTTCCCGCACCACCACGCGACTCAGTTCGGGGAGGCTCGGCTTGAGGCGTCGCCAGATCCAGCGTGCGAGGTTCTCGCTCGTAGGGTTCTCCAGCCCGGGGACTTCGTTCAGGAAGTGGTGGTCAAGGGTCTCAATGAGGGGCTGGAAAGCCGCCTTGAGATCCCCAAAGTCCCGGATCCAGCCGGTCTTGGGGTCGACCTCCCCCCGGATGTGGACCTCGACCGAGTAGGAGTGGCCATGCAGCCGCCGGCATTTGTGCCCCTCGGGAGTGAAGGGGAGCCGGTGAGCGGCCTCGAAGGTAAACGCCTTGAAGATCTCCATCCGCCACCTTACGGGATGCCGAGAAGTTTGTGGGTCTGCAGGCTGAGCCGCCAGCGCGGATTCGACAGGCAGAACTCCACGCAGGCTTGGGTGTTCCGCTCACGGTCGGGTCCATCGAGCGGCTGCAGGAAGAAGTGGGTGAACGAGAGAGACTCGAAGCTCTCGGGAGGCATCCCCTGCTGGGGGTAGACCAGCTTGAGCTCATGGCCCTCGCGCAGAGCCAGTTGGCTGTTCGCCTTGGGGCTGACGCAGATCCAATCAATGCCCGGAGGTGGGAGGAGGGTCCCGTTGGTTTCGATCGCAATCTCGAAAGAACGTCGGTGGAGTTCCTCCACCAGAGACTCATCGAGTTGTAGCAGTGGCTCGCCTCCGGTGCAGACTACGAGCTTTCTGCCGTAAGTCTCACGCCAAGTCGCCGCCACAGCGGCTGCCAGCGCTACAGCATCTCGGAACCGTCCGCCTCCTGGGCCATTGGTGCCGACAAA
Source organism: Hyalangium gracile (assembly GCF_020103725.1). Taxonomy (NCBI): domain Bacteria; kingdom Pseudomonadati; phylum Myxococcota; class Myxococcia; order Myxococcales; family Archangiaceae; genus Hyalangium; species Hyalangium gracile. The sequence continues at coordinate 42,218 of NZ_JAHXBG010000015.1, forward strand.
GTCGGTGTCGCACCACCTTGAGCAGCCGCCCGCCCCATGGAAACGGTCGGCATCCCGTCCGCTCCAGAGGTTGCAGCCGGAGAACCTCAGGAAGACGGCCGCGCGGCCTGTCTGGGCGCCTTCGCCTTGAAGGGTATAGAAGATCTCCTTGACCGCGTAGGCCATCCCCTACTCCGCCCGATACCGTGCTGGATCCTTTGCCCCGGCTTCGCGGAACCCCTTGAGCCGAAGTTGGCAGGAATCGCAGTGGCCGCAGGCTTCGCCGAGGGGCGACGGATCGTAGCAACTCAAGGTGAGTCCGTAGTCGACTCCGAGGGAGAGCCCTGTGCGGATGATCTCTGCCTTGCTGAGGGAGATGAGCGGGGTGTGGATCCGAAGCCGCTGGTGTCCTTCCACTCCGGCCTTGGTGGCCAAGTTCGCCATCCGCTCATAGGCCTCGATGTACTCCGGGCGGCAGTCCGGGTAACCCGAGTAGTCGAGCGCGTTGACGCCAATGAAGACGTCGCTCGCGCCGAGCACCTCGGCCCAGGCCAGGGCAAAGGAGAGGAAGATGGTGTTGCGCGCCGGCACGTAGGTCACCGGGATCCCATGGGAGATCTCGGAAGCGGGCCGATCCTTGGGCACCGCGATATCTGCGGTCAGCGCCGAGTTCCCGAACATCCGCAAATCGATCTGCGCGGTTTCATGCCGGAGGGCGCCTAGGCTGGCGGCCACACGCTTCGCCGACTCGAGTTCCACCTCATGCCGCTGGCCGTAGCGAAAGCTCAGGGCGTAGGGCGCGAATCCCTGTGATCGGGCCATGGCGAGTGCCGTGGCCGAGTCGAGCCCACCACTCAGGAGCACCACCGCCCTACGTTCCGTGCCGGACATGCCTTCTCCCCACCGCGCTCAGTCCTCGAACAACGGCGACCCGCGATCTTTCGGCCCCCGGATAGCACACCCGGAGTTTCCGGGCGCAGTTTTCCAAGCGCGGCCCAAAGAAAACTGTGCCTTGACTCTTGGAGCCGGAGCACAAAACTCCTTTTTACCCCCGCAGAAGGCTGAGCATCCGCGCAGGTGTCATCCTACCCTACAGGTAGATAATACCTGCGGCGCTCCAGGCAACTTAGCAGGTCACCTGCCAGCCTGTACCCTCGCTCGCTCCCCTGGCTTACGAAGCGCTCTTCAAGGAAAGCAGGAAGAAGTCCAGGGCGTTCTGCTCCGACAACCACTCCAGGAGTTCGCTGTTGACGTGGGCAAGCGTCGCTTTTCCTTCCGCAGCCCGGAGTAGGAACTCGATGATCTTCTTGTCCGTGCCGGTCTTCTCCAGTTCCTGGAGCTGCGCGTCACGCTCGCGCAGGTGTTGCTTCAGGGCCTCCCGGGCCTCGGGGGCGGGAAAGTGCGACTCAAGGGCGAGCGCCGCTTTCGCCGTGGCTCTCAGCCGCCGGGCGAGGTCCGCATGCTGGGAGAAGCGCATCAAAACCCCTGCTAGCTGGTCCCGCGGCGAGAACTCGCGCCTCAAATAGCGCCCCCACGCTTCATGGATGCGGACCTCGATGGGCCGGGCATACGCCTCGGCCAGCTTAAAGAGGTCGGGGATTTCCCGAAGGCGCTCCTGAGAAGCCAGATCATTCTCCAAGGGACGGACCGTGTCCCTCAGGCTCTTTAGGGAGGTGCTGAGCTCCTTCAAGCCTGCAGGCTCGAGGTGCGCCGCGAGCAGGATCATCCACTCTGCCAACAGCTCCAGCCGGGTCAGGAACTTCTCCTGGTTCTTGATGGCCTGGACCGCCTTTTCCAGGCTTTCGCCGAGATCCCGAGCCTCGACTGCGGCCTGCAGACTGCCGTTGTCGAGCACCTCGGTCAGCGCCAGAAGGGGATCCTCGGCCTGTTCCACGGAGGGTCCAGAAACAAGGACTTCAGCCACGGGCCACCTCCTTCGGCAGTGCTGCCTGAATCGACTCAATCGCCACAGCCATTCTCTTCACCGCGGACTGGACCACTCCGAGCGTAGCGCCCACCTGCGCTCCCGTGAGCTGCAGGCGGTTCTTGACGTAGGTGTGGAGATCCTTGAGTGCGCCCTCGATCAGCTTGATCTGCTCGAAGGTCTGGGCCAGGTCTGCGGCGGGAGCACGCAGGGCCCACACGAGGGCCTCCGGCAGGCTTGCCTTCTCCAGTTGCGCACAGCGCTCCGGGGTCAACTCCCTCAGGAAATCGTCCACCCTCCGCGCGGCCGTGCCGTCTCGATCTTCTGTCAGCCCGCGCTTGCGCAGTTCGGCCAGGGCCTTGTGACAGGCAGCGAGGGGCGCCTGGGGAACCTTGGCGGGATCGACCTGGATAAGCCGGGAGGCAGTGGTCTCGACCTTCTGGAGGTATTCGGGCAACGCGCTGTACCGGCAGGCCCGATCCACCTCGGCGGCCCGATGTAGCAGGCGCTCGCGCTCGAAGCGTACCAGCGGCTGGAGGCGGTCCTCGACATAGTGCGCGTACTGCGACACCTTCTCGAGCACCGAGGTGGTCTGGGTGAACTTCTCATCGGCTCTTGGCAGCGGGGCGAAGCGGAGGGTCCGGATGAGGTCCAGCAAGGCTGCAGCCACCTCTCCCGCGTCATAGAAGGAGAGGTCCTGTTTCAAGGGATCCTGGGGAAGGTTGAGCAGGTGGAGCAGCGGATCGTAGATGGTGCTCTGGGCATTCCTGACTCGCTGCACCACCTCCGTCCACTTCTCGACGCGGGGCTGGCTACTGTCGGGGGGCTCGGGCGTGTTGTCCACCACGGCATTCCATTGCTCGTGCGCGGGCGCATCCGGGGCGATCGTACCCCGGAGCCAGGAACGAACGAGGAGCACCTGGGCCGCGCTCCTGGCCGGCGACCAGGCCTCCCCGGACTCGGTGGTGGGGATGCGCCTTCTCACGTACTCCTGAGCGGAGGAAGACAGCTTGCGCAATAGCCGGGCGAACCTTCGGCGGTGGAACTCGACGTCCACCTTGTCCGCAGCTTCTCCTTTCGCGTTGAGGACGATGAAGGCCTCGAGCCCCTCTCTCACCCAGAGTTCTCGCGGCAGCACCAGGTGCCGCACGTCACCCTTGGCAGTGCCCTCCAGCAGCAGCGTCTCCTCGCTGAATAACTGGTGCTGCGCCCACGAGCTGATTCCCAGGGCACGCCAGGGCAGGTTCTTCATCAGCCCGAAGAGCTGCTTCTTCCAGAAGGTCGCGTCCTCGAGGACCTCGTCCTTGAACCAGTTCGTGAGCTGGTCCTTCCGCTTTTGGAGCTCCGAGGAGTCCTGAACACGCTTCGGCTTGGGTGGCTTCGGCTCCTTTGAGGGGCCGGGCCTCACAGGGGCCGAAGGCTTGGATTCGTCGGGTGTAGGCCCCTGTACCGGAGGCGTTCCAACGGGCGGCGGTGTCGGTGGCACCGGCTGCGGCCCCAGCTGGGGTACAGGCTGGGGCACCAGTTGCGGTTCAGGTGCTTGGAGGACGTTCGTATTCGAGCCCAACCAGGGCAAGGAGAAGGCCTCGAAGACGCCCTGGGGGACGGAGGCGAACTCCAGCGTCCCATCCTTGCGCGCCTGTGTTTTTCCACTGTCGCGATCACCCCACCAGGCAATGAGGCGGCGCAGGCGCTCCTGGGTCTGCTCGTCTCCTCCCTGGGCCGAGACGATCCGGGCAACGATGCCAGTCAGCTCTCCCTTGGGAACCCACACGCTCTCCACGTCAGAAGAGGGGAACTCGCCCTGGGCGAGGGCTTGCGGCTTGAGCATCGTCGGGACGAGGACGCCCTGGATCATGCCGCGAGGCGTCTTCAAGGTGGCCTCACCCTTGACGTCCCGCAGACTCTCATAGAACTGACTGATGGCCGTCTCCGTGAACGGGTAGAGGCCTACCTCATCGAAAGAGCCGAACGTGGCATGACAGACCGTGCGATGGGGGCAGACGTTGCAGCGGTTGGGGACGGCGGCGGAATCCTCGGGCTTGATCTGCTCGATCTCTTCCAGCCCCGAGCGAACGGCCTTCAAATAGCGGGAGACGAAGCGAAGCCGCTCCTCGGAGGAGCGCAGGGCATATATCTCCTGAAAGCTCTGCTCCTGCTGGCCGAACTTCAGGTGGAGCGAGATGCGCTGCCTCAAGTTCGCGGCGTTGAAGAGCTTGTGGAAGAAGCTGGGCGTCACGCCGACGATGGTGATGAGATCGCAGAGCGTGCGGTTCTCCTCGGTCTCGCTGCTCGCAATCATCACGTCCATCAACTGGTCCTGCACCCCCTGCATGCTGGTGATGTCCTCGAAGAGGAGGACCAGCCGCTTGTTGCGCTCCGGGCGCGCCAACTCCTCGCGGAGCTTCATGAAGGCGTTCTTCAGCGCTTGGCTGCTGATGCCGAGCAGATCCTGGACCGCGTGGTTCAGGCGTGCGTTCAGGGCCTCCACTAGCCGCTTGAGTTCGCTGTTCTCGTCCAGCTCGCGGAGGAGATCCTCCTCGCGGGCCCCCTGCTCAAGCCGATTGCGGAGATCATCCGCCTCCTGCGTGAGCCGGCGCTTGAAACGCGTAGCCTTGATGCCGAACTCCTGCACCTTTCTCAGCAGTGCGGTGAACTCCAGCACGTCCTCGAGCGTGAATTCCGCTGTGCGGCTGTTCCGCTCGCCCTTCATGCCCGAGAGGATGTTCAGGATGCGCCTGGGCGCCTTCCACTCGCCGCGGATCCGGGGCGGATCCAGCAACTGGGAGATCTGATGACTCTCCGCCCAGTCCGCATGGAGCGGAGAGGTGGAGGTGAAGTAGCCGCGCGTGAAGCTGTGGGCAAGCTTGCTCTGGAAGTCCAGGGCCCTGCCTTCGAGCGAAGTAGTCTTCACCTCTCCCAGGCCAGCGAACAGCCCCTGAAGGTCGGGAGGCAGTCCCGCGCGCAAGCCGCGCAACGTGCCTTCCAGGCTGCCCTCACTGCGGGGCACCAGGACCACCTCATCACGTCCATTCTTGGGCCAGTTGAAGCGGAGCCAGCGGATGAGGTGCGATTTTCCAGAGCCCGGCTCCCCTTCCACAACGCACAGCGCATGCCTCAATCCCGGCTGTAGCAACGCCTCCTGGAGTCCCTTGTCGGAAGGGCGCTCGACCCACACCGCGCGATGGCCGGAGACCTCGAAACCCTCGATTGGGACGTGCGTGGCCATGAAGAGGGCCCGGCTCCCCTCAAGTGCTTCGGTGCGGAGAATCTGGTTCGCATCGTCCTTCTTCCAACAGACGTAGCGCTGGAAGCTCATGACTTCCTCCCAGGAATGACTACAAAGCCAAAGGACTGGATCTTGTGCGCCGGGTCCTCCGCGAGTGCCGTGGCACCCGTCATATCGCCGCGCAAGCCCAACTGGAGCACCTGATCGTCGTGCAGTTCGCGCAAGGTCTCGCTGAGGACGACCCCCAATCTGGGAGTGCCTCGTGACCAGTGGATCCGGCGGGCCATGTCTTCGAACACCGAGCCGCTGTCTACATAGGGCATCCGTTGCGCCACCTGCGCGAGGAACTTCGCGGCGGGTATCTCCTTGTCGAAGCCCAGCAGATTGCCGATCTCTGGTAGCTCCCGCCCCAACCGCACCGAGGGTTGGGGATGGAAGCCCATCTCCTGGGTGTCCCACGCCAGTCCCATGGCGACGAGCCAAGCCCGCCAGGGAGGGGACTTCTCCTCGTTGAACTGATCCTTGGCGCCGTCGGCGCCCGCCAGGGCGTTCCGGATGAAGTTCGAGACCTCCGCGACGGTATCGATCTTCAGCCAAGCGGTCCCCTGCTCCTGCTCACAGCGGACCAGCACCGCCGCATACGCTTCGAACAGCACGCGATCCGCCGCGTTGGGTGCATCAAGGAGGCGGTTGTGCACCAGATCCCCGAAGCCCGCAGGATCTGCGGGAACCGGGCTTATGGTCAGCTCTTGTTCGGCCCTGCGCTCCTCGGCCTTGATGAAGCCTAGGCTCTTGGCCGCACCCAGTGTCTGGTCCGCGGCGGTCGTCCTTTCCTTGCCTAGCGCGCGCGGCATCAGCCAAGCTTGGATCTCTTCCTTGCTGAGCCTCCCTCCATGGGCCTCCAGCAACCTCAGGAGCGAGTGGACGCGCTCGGGGCGTCCTTGGGTATCCGAAAGCAAGCTCATCGCCGCGAACCTCTCCAGTCATCCAGGCGCGCCTCCATCATGGGCGCGTGCTTCGATACGACCTGTGCTGCCTGCCTTCCGCCGATCCGGAGGCCCGGGGAGGCCACGACGAACAGGCCCACGTCCCCCAACCGCTCCTCGTCCCGTACCCGCTGCAAGAGCTCCTCGTTAGGGGCTGCATCCGCGCCCAGGTTGCCCAGCAGCAGCGCGGTGGGGATGCGTGCGAGCGTCCTGACACGAGACAGATCCGGCGACTCCAGCACCAGCCCCGGAGAGCCCTTGAACCCCTTGAGCAGCTGGCTGCACGTGGTTCCGAACCCCGCTGGCACCACAAACTGCCCTACCCCGACGATCACCAGCCTCCGCAGGAGACTCTCCGGTGCGGAGAAGTCCTCGGACTCGGGGTAGATGAGATAACAACCCCCATCCGGAGACGCGGGGGCGCTCCAGATCTGGCCAGTCCCTTTGAACTGGAAAGACCTGGGTGGCTCTACCTCGTGGCTGCGGCAATGAGGGCAACGGCCGCACTGCTCGATGAACGGCCGCCCGGCCTCCACCATTTCGAAGACACGCCCGAGTAGACAGTCCTCCTCGGGGGTCTCCAAGCACTGGAGGAACGCCTCGAAGCGCGCCCCTGCTTCCCGTACCTCGGCCGCCCGTCCCTGGAGGATCTCCAAGAGGCGCTGGTTGGCCTGCTCGCCCTCATCGAGCAGCAGAGGCTCGGTCAGGACGATCTTCCATCGGAAGTGTTGATCGTCCACCGACAGGATCCTGGCGGCCCCGTAGCGCTGAAGCTGGTTCAGGAGAGAGGCGTTCCAGCGGCGCGTATAGGAGCCTCTCTTCTTTCCCGGCGGCGGTACATCCAGGTCCACCATGAGCACCGGGTGTCCGGTGCTGGGCTCGGGCTCGATGCCCCGCCTGCGGCTGTCTTCGACGATGGCGCGCCAGCGAGGCACGGCCGTGTCCAGGCTCATGAGTTGGCCCAAGGCCATTGCCCGGGCTGTCGCTGCGTCTTCGGGTGTCCACAGCAACAAGCCCAGCGACTGGTGCCCATCCCGTCCGGCCCGGCCGATCTCCTGGTAGTAGCGCGAGCTGTCCTCGGGCATGCAGGCATGGACCACCGCGCGGACGTCCCTCACGTCGATTCCCATGCCGAAGGCGGACGTGGCGACGACGAGATCCAGCTCCCCCTCGTGCCACCTGTTCACCACCGAGGACCTCATCTCGCTGTCCGTGCTCCCAGTGAAGGCCTCCACGCGGTCGTAGCCCTGAGCTCGAAGCTGGACCACGAGCCGCTCGGCCTCCTCCACCTCCGTGGTGTACACGATGGCGGGCCTGGGGATCAGGTCGACCAGCCGGAGAAGCGCGGCACTGCGGGCGGTCTCCGCCTGGAACTGGTGGGTGACGAGGTCCAGCTCCGTGCGGGGGCAGGACGCGAAGATCGAGAGGAACGGCCCGGTATTGGCATATTGCTGCTCGAGCAGCCTCCTCGCTTCGGTTCCGATTGTCGCCGACAGGAGCACAGTGCGCAGATCGGAGTTATGTCCCCTGAGCTCCTGGACGAGGCTGGAGAGGCGCTGGAAGTCGGGCCGGAAGCTTCGGCCCCAGCTGTCGATGATGTGGGCTTCATCTACGAAAAAGCCCTCCAGGTGTCCACGCTCCGCCGAGTAACGCTGACCGTTGGGGAGTGCCGCCCTCAGAAGTGTCTCCCGGGCGGAGTTGAGCGCGGACTCCGGTGATAAGAGCAGGATGGGGACTTCGCCCTGACGGAAGGCGATCAGGATGTCCTCCCTCCGAGCGGGAGACATCGCTCCCACCAGCGCGGCGCTGCCCTCCAGCCCGGGCAGCGTTTTGAGCGTCTTCTCGTGAGCGAGTGCCAGTGCCACGGTGGGCACAATCACCACCGCACAGGGCCGCTCGCCGGAAGCGCGCTCACGCCACCAACGCACTCCCAGCTGGAACAGAAGGCTCTTTCCTGCGCCGGTGGCCATGCTGACGAAGAGTGTGGCGCCGCCCGGCATCGTGAGGAGGGCCCGAACCGCCGCCTTCTGGGTGGGGTTCTGGTACGCACGGTGAGCGGAGAGCCTCAACAACACCCCATCGGGAGTATCCGCCTGCCGGAACCGCCGCAACCCTGGATCCAGCTGGAGCGCGGTCTTCAGTGGACTCGCTAGCTCGGGAGGCACGTGCTCCTCCGCTTCGACGGGTCGCAGATCGAGCACTACCTCGCGAGCACACTCGCCTCGGGTGTGTGCGCCCAGGCCGAACCGGTGCAGAAGGGAGAGCTCCTCTTCCCCAAGCCCGACCCCCGCCAGTGGCAGCACCAGATAGTTGTCACAGAGCCGGGCTGCCTCCCGAAGGAGGACTCCCCGGTCCGCGAACGTGCGGGACCGGGCCAGGCAGGTGAACACCCGCTCCAGGCTGGCAAGTCTCCACGCCAGGGCCTCGGCTTCGTCGCCGGGCGCGCTCCTCGCTGCGTCTTTCCGAATCCGAAGGGTGTTGAGCACCTGGGCCAAATCGGTGCAGCCCGAGAAGTCCCAGCTGGCACTGGTCCCACTCATGATCCGATGACGACCGCCAAGCCATCGATTTCCACGACGCCTTGACGGACCGCCTCCAGCAGCTCCTCACGCATTCGGATCTCCTCCCGGGCCTGCGTGGCGTCCGCTCCAGTCCCCCGCTCTGCGACGCCGCGGAGGTAGCCCATCTCGTGGCTCAGATCTTCCTCCAGCGCCTTCGCGGCCTCCTCATGAAGGCTGACGCGCTCGGAGCGAATGGACTCGATGGCGAGCGAAATGGCTTGCCGGACGGCATTCCAGAGTGGAGTGGGATCCCACTGAGCGGAGAAATCCCCGGGCTCTACCTTCTGATCCAGCCTGCCCCCCTGGTACGGCGCGAGGATCCGCTTGCGCAGGTCTCCATCCTGGACGACCTCGGCCGCAGGCTCGCTTCTAGGACGGAGCACGAACACCTGCTCGGCCGGGGACGGCCAGAGGTGCCGCTGCGCGCGGACGATCAGTCCGCCGGGAACGGCGGGGATCTGGATGGTGCAGTGTGCCAGCACCACCAGGTACATCTGGTGGCGATACTTCGTGCCAAGGGATCTGCGGAAGACGGTGGCCCGGCCCACGGAGGTCGTGTCCAAGGCGTTGATGAGCACGTCGAACAGCCGGTGCCCCGGGCCGAAGAACTGGATGGAGTCGTTCCTCATCGCGAGCTGCCGCTCGAACGTCCCCATGTACCGGAATGCTGCCTCCGGGTCGAACCCCATCTCCGCCAGAGGCACCTCGAGCTGCCCTGTCTCCCACCGCAGGCGGAATGCTCCATCCTGGTAGGCGCTGTCGATCCCCAGAGCCTTGGCCCAGGCGGTCAGTTGCTCCGCGAACTCTCCAGGCTCCGTTTCCCCGATCATCTCCGCCAGCTCATTGGCCTTCTCCAACTGGGGCCGGGACGTGTCGAGCGACAACTCGAACTCCTCGTCCGTCTGCTTCAGCAGGCTGGCCACCTCGGCGCGCAGGCGCTCCTGCGCGTCGGCGGGGGCCTTCCCGCTGGCGATCTCGTGAACAGTCACCTGCAGTCGCGGCAGCGCGAACTCGAGACCACCGATGGAGCGTTCATGAACGCGGAACACGTCCTGGTGCAGCTGGATCACCGCCAGCTCACTCGACACCCGCCCACGCATGACCACCGAGCGCACGGGCCGTCCGGCGGCGCGCCCGACCCGATCCAGGCGCCCGATCCTCTGCTCAACTCGTGCGACGGAGATGGGGGTGTCCAGGTGCAACACCGCCCAGGCGACCTCGAAGTTGCGTCCCTCTCCGCCCAGTTCGTCGGAGACGAGCACCCGGCACTTGCCGTCCCGCTGAAACCCCAGGGCCACCTTCTCAAGATCCTCGGGCTTCATGAGGTAATGGAACGTCTGGGCGCCAGCCTCAGGGGCCACCTCCCGAAGGTGATTCGCAAAGGCCTCCACCACGGGCTGCTCCTGGGAGAACACGAGCAGCTTGCGCTTGGGATCCTCCTTCAAGCGGGCGCTCACCCATTGGGCCGCCTCACGCAGCCTCGCGCAGACGGCACCGCTCTCCTTCCACTCCTCGGTGATCCCGGCTGCCTTGGTGAGCCACTCGGCCTCGCCCGGCAACGGCTTGGCGCTGTTGACCAGCCACTGGAGCAGTACTACCTCCTCTTCCGGCCCCGGATCGCTCCGAAGCGCGGCTGCGGGGGAGATCTCCGGCGGCTTTTCAGGCTTGGCCAGGCTCTTCCGCCGCGCGCGGATCAAACGCAGGAAGAGATCCGGCATGGACGCGGCGAAGCGCTGGTAGATACCCCTGAGGGCCCACTGCTCCACATCCAGCACGGGACTGGCTGCCAACTGGTCTAGGTGTTCTGCCAGGAGGACTTCATCCGCGTCCGGCTCGTAGTCGAGGATTTCTCCCTCGCGAGGGTTGCGTGGCAGTCCAAGCGCATCCAGCGTCACCCGGCGGGTCCGGATCAGCCGGCGATCGATGCGGTGGAACTCCTGCACATACCCGACGAGCTGATCCAGGGCGTCGGTATCTCCTCCGCGGACGGCGTCCAGCAGTTCGGCGAAGACGGGGTCCTCGGTGACGACGCCTTCCCAGGACTTGACGATATCCTGGAGAGACTCCTCGTCCAGTTCTTCGTCCGCCCTCCGCGCGGCCGCCATCAGCTCGTGGCTGAAGGCCAGCGCATCCCAGATGCGCTTCTTGGCGGTGAGCCGCCTCTCCAGTGCCGCAGTATCTCGAGGCTCATAGACACCGGGGGACACCAGCGCGAGCAGCCCCAACAGGCTCTCGGTCTCGCGCTTAGAAGGGGTTGCGGAGAGCGCCAGGAAGCCCTGGGAGTGCCGCGAGAGCTCCTGCAGCCACGGGTAGAGCGAGTGGCTGGGGGGAAACTGATGCGCCTCATCGACGATGACGAGGCCGAAGTCCAGGCTAGCGAGCGTCTCGCGGAGGTCGGGGTGGCTCTCCACCGCTGTCGTCGAGACGATGAGCCGGGATTTGGCGAGGGTCTTGACCCGCTCGACGGAGGAGAGCTCTTCCCAGCGCGTGGTGGAGATCTCCGTAAAGGCGCGCGCGCCAAAGCGCAGGTACAGCTCGCAGAGCCACTGGCGGGTCATCGCTCCTGGGGCCACCACGAGGACGTTGAGCGAGAGATCTGCGGCGGACAAAGCCTGGATGACGTACCCGGCCTCGATCGTCTTCCCAAGCCCCACTTCGTCCGCCAGGATGAAGCGCGGCGTCCGATCCCACAGTATGCGCCGCGAGGCATAGAGCTGGTGGCCCAAGGGCCACACCCGCGCCCCGAAGAGCGTGGGCGTCCCATCCGAATCCTCGTACATGCGAGCCAGAGTTGCCCGCAGATCCCTCCGGGCGAAGAAGCGCCGAGGCCCTCGCCACTCCGCAGCTTCCAGCGTGTCTAGGGGGCTTGCGCCCAGGGCACTGCCCGGAATGAGCCGCGACTCATCCACCCAGTGCTCATCTCCCCCGGCGTCAATGCGGACCAGACACTGACGCAGCCCGTCCACGCGGTTGATGGAGACCAAACGAGCCGCTTGGCGACTCGCGAGACCCTGGCCGGGTTCCGCCTGGGAGGCCGAAGCAAGCGTGAGCGGCATCCCCTCATGGAGAGGAAACGCAACAAGCTCGGACGGACTGACCTTCAGCGTCTGATCCTCGCCGCGCAACCTGCGGACGACGAGCTTGTCACCCGCACTTCGGATGACCCTGATCGGGCCCATCGTCTGATTCTGACGGAGATAGACCAGCGCCCCAGGCAACCAACCCATGGACTGATTTCGCAACGGTTCCCCCGATACGCACCGCCCGCGATCGCGAGAGACAGGCCTCGCCAGGAGCCACGCTGATCCGGGACTCGCCCAGGGTATCACCCCGCGGCTCGCGCGGGGAGCTTCCCTTCAGCTCAGGCCTTCTCAAGAAACGCGCCGAGCTGCTCCAGCATCCTGCGGCTGACCACGACCTCGGCCAGATCGTCGTCCATGATCGTGCTACCGGTGTGCAGACAGGTCTGGCAGCCGTCCACGCAGAGCCGGGCGCTCAGCCGGTAGGCCTGATCCGCCAGGCGTGCCTCCGCACTCAGTGACTCTTCCTGCAGGGCGTCATCGAGCGCCCGGTAGTTCTCGAGCAACTGGCTCCACTGCGGCACCGAGGCATGATTCTCCGCAGCCCGGGCAACCACTGCTCCCACCAGTTCCCAGGCGGAGGCCTCGCGCTCCAGGTCCTTCTCGAGGCCGACCCGCACACTCCGTATCTCCCGGTGCAACTGGTAGAGCTCATACCGCTGGGTGCCGAGCTCCTCCGTCCCGTACAAGAGGCGCAGCACGCCTTGGATGGGGCCTGCGTTGGACTCCAAGTCCACGCCGAGCTCGGAGGCCAGAGCTTGGATGCGCCGCTCGTCTCGCGGGTCCCAGCTCCGCCAGCGAGCCGCGTCCGCCTCACGCTCGAAGACATGGTTGACCAGCCGGTCCTCCTCCACGTTGGGACAAGCGCCTAGGTGGCTGGGATGGAGCTCCTCCAGGGACTCCCCCAGGTGCCGGAGGAACGTCCGGGTCGTTCCATCCCCGTGGCTGCCGTCCTCCGCGATAGTGATGATGTCCTCGGCGCCCTGGGCGAACTGCACGGGCAGCTTGACGTGAAAGAGGATCCGCCGCTCGTCTCCGCGCCCGTGGCGCACGAACGCCTGCCCCAGACGGATGGCCAGCCCATGCACGACTACGGAGCGCAGGTACGAGGTAAAGGACTCGCTCGAGGCCACCTCTTTCATGGCTCGCCGCAGCACGTCAGCAAAGGCTGAAGCGGAGATGAGCTCCTCGCGCAGACGCTCCATGCGGCGATCACTCAGCATCGGGTGCTGCCGGAGGTGCCGCCGGTACACACCATCCAAGAGCTCCCCGAACTGGGCCGCGCTCCAGCGATGGACCAGCCCGCTGATCTTCTCCTTCACGCCCTTGAAGGCAGCGGCGGTCACCATGAGATCCGCCACCTGACGGAGTTGGTACGAGTTCAATCCCGCCGCCGCGCCATGGCTCATCAGCAGGAAGCGCAGGTGCTGGCCATGGAGCCACTTCTTCTCCGCGGGCGCGCCCTGGAGGCGCTCGAGTTCCCATTGGATGAAGGTCTCCAGTACGACTCGATCCAGGTGCAGCCGGACGCCCTCGGTCTCCACCTGGTAGCCATGCAGCAGGGGCCTACGGGCCTGGACCAGCGGGAGCCCTTGATCCTCCGGGTGGACGAACACCTGACTGACGTAGGCATCTTCACGCTTCCGCTTCTGCTCCAGCACTAGGCGGGCATCGGCGCCCCAGAAGACGCGAGAGAGCTTCAGCCCGGTCTGGCTACCTCGGGCGGTGGATCCCTGAAAGACCTCCAGGCGGGAAGCGAGACGTCCCAGCGTGGAGATGTTGATGAATCGAGCCATCTCGGGCCGGGCATCCACGACAATGAACCCTTGCAGACGCCCCTGGCTCTTGTGGTTGACGCTGGGAAGCTCGCCACCAGCTTTGTACGGCTGCAGCTTGCGGCGGGCTGGGTCATAGGCCCAGTCCGGTTGCCACTCCGTGCCCAGGAACCTCCCGCCCTTCTCGAGAATGAGCTTTGGGGGCCTCACCACCTGAGGCTCCATCCGGGGCCCCAGCAGCGCCCGGGCCACCAGCGGCAGTTCCTGTTGGAGTTCCTTCACTCCTCCGGGGACAGCGGAGAACCTCGGCCAGGACTCGAAGCCGGTCTTGTCCATCTGCAGCGGCTCACGCCCGTTGGCTGGGGGGAGCCAGTGCACGGTGGTGAAGCCGAAGCGCCGGGTCATGTTGCCGGGCACACACTCAGAGAAGGCAAGCGCCATGTCCTCCGTTCTGGGCGTGAGCTCCCCCATGTCATTGGGGAAGGTGACTTCTATGCGGGGCAGGTTGCTCGACTGGAACAGGGGCCTGGGTACCCAGTGGATCTTATTCGCCCAGTCGTAGGGGCTCTGGCTTGTATCCAGGGAGATCCCCCGGGTCGCCTCCGTCCAGAGCTCCCCGAGCGACGAGACCTCCAAGCGGCTGTACACATCCTCGCCGAAGGTGGCTCGGACCAGCGGATCCGCTTCGGCTAGGAGGTTCGGTTCCCCTGGGGGGCTCATCTTGCCGAGGCAGCGCCGCCGAGCAACTAGATCCAGCAGCAAGGCGATCACCTGCCCCCGGCAGACGAAATAGTTCTCCATGTTCAGGGGGACCTCGAAGCCCTTCGCGTCGAGCATCTCCCTGGGGCGCCGGAAGAACCACGAGTCCCGGGCGGAGTAGGCGGAGAGTGTCACACCCGTGAGCGGCCGGTCATCCGAGCTGCGACCGCCGCGGCCCTTGCGCTGAACGAAGGAGGCCAAGTTCAGCGGCGCGTAGTGCTGGTACACGAGGATCATCTCCGGATCGTCGAAGCCCACCTCCAGGGACGACGTGGAGAAGATGAGGTCACTGCGTTGGACCAGCTCATCGGCCTTGCCGCCGGTGCCCGAGAAGATGGGGCGTTCACAGACGGCGAGCGGCTGCCCCGGACTGTAAGCTCCCCCCACCCGCCGCTGCCGACGATCCGTAGCGGCGAAATACCAGCACTCTCCTTGACGGAAGTGATCGCAAGCATCCGGCGAGCGGCAGCACTCGCGCCGCGGTTGACCGGACTGGAGATCGTCGTCATAGAGGCGCGTCCGCAGCTGCGCCAAGCGCCCCCCCTCTTCGGCGTCGCGATAGTCCGAGTGCAGGCGCTTGAGCTTGTCGATGGAGTCGAAGAACGCGATGCCTCGGAAGCCGCCCTCGTCTCCGCTCCGCCGGCGCATGCCGTGCGCCAGACACATGAGAGACTGGATGGTGGTGGACGCTCCTGCGATGTCTCGGCCGCGAGACTCGATCTCGGGCTGCACGAAGTAGAAGTACTCGCGGCCTCGAGGGTTGGGCTTCCGCTCCCCTTCCTCGGGCTGGATGATCTTAACGTCTTGGCGACCGCAGAGCCGCCCCCAAACCTCGTCTGGATTGCCCAGCGTCGCGCTCATGCCCAGCGCCAGCGTCCGCGAGGTACCCTGCCCGTGCTCACAGCGGTTGAACTCCGTGCGGGTGAGTAACCGCCGGAGTGCGTAGCCCACCTGGGCTCCGTGCAGATGTGAATAGAGGTGGATCTCGTCCGCCAGCACGGCCCGTGGCGCGGAGAACGGGGGGAGATCCCCGAACAGGCGCCCGGCCTCCGGGCGGTGCATCCACTGGTGGAGGGACTCCGTAACGGGGAGGAAGAAGTGCGGTGGGTGCTCCCGAAGCCGCTCCTGGCTGCCGATCCAGCCCGCGTAGCGCCAGCCGCAGCGCTTGCACGAGAGCAGATCGGCGCCCGCATGCCCATGTCCCGGCTGGAGCCGCACGGCACCGCCACACGCGTGCTCCGGGCATTGGAAGAAGGGAAACGCGACCGAGCCATCCGGCCCCCGAGCCCAGTCCTCATTCTTTCCAGGGGCCCCGGGACGAAACGACCGGGGCACATCCTGGTTCTGCATGCCAAGAGTGAGCGTGGGCATGCCCTCCACCTCCGCCAATGCCGCCAGGTACCCCGCGAGCCGCTGAGCCTGGTTCGCTGCCAGACGGATGCGCGGGTACACGAGGACAGCCCGCGTGCCCGATACTCCGCGCATCTGGTCCACCGCGGCGCCCACCATGAGCGGCAGGACACCGGCCTCGGTCTTGCCCGTGCCCGTCTCTGCGGTGATGACGAAGGAGTCATCCTTCGAGAGCCCCAGCCATGCGGGTAGAATGGCCGCCAAGGCGCGCTCCTGGAAGCCGGACAGCCCCGGGTCCTCCGTCTTCCAGCGCTTGCGGAGCATCATGCCCATGCCCGCGAGGGCCCGCTCCGCCTCGGGGATGCCGCGCAGCCGCTCGAACAGCCCTGTTTCGATCTTGGACAGGAGGCGGTTGCGCTCCGGCTTCTCGCGATCCTTGACCTCCAGCTTCATGGCACGCACGAGGAATGGTCGTTTCGAGGCGTCGCCCTTCTGGAAGCGCTGCTTCACGTACCGTACCTGCCGCGCCAACTCCGCAGCACGGCTGCGGATCCGCCCGGACTCGCTGATCAACACCCAGCCGTTCTCCGCGAGCCGCAGCAACGACGCGCTGATGCGCGCCGCATCCCATCCCATGACCTGCATGAGTTCGCGCGGGGTGGTCCACTGCTCGAACACGCCGAAGTTGATCCTCCGGGTCTCCCGGCTCTCCAGCTGGTTGAGCAGCTCGTAGTCGAGATCCTCGAGAGGCTCGGCGGGGGGCATCGCCTCGGGCGCAGCGGGCTGGCTGTCCACATATTCCAGGGTGCGGCCGTGGCCTGTTTCTCCCCAGCGCACCACCCCTTCCCGAGCCAAGTCGTTCACCACGGGCTCGAGCACATCCTGCCCTTCCGGCCCTACCCACTCAAAGCGCTCGCGCACCGCCGTGTAGAAGGGAGGAAGACGTCCGGAGCGCGCCCCGATGATGACCTCGTCGATGCGCTCACGCACGGTGTCCGGGTCGACGGGGAACGGCAGGCGGGCCGGGTTGAGGGGACGAGCCGCCCAGAACTGCCCAAAGCGTCCGGTAAGTTGTAGCAGGGAGATCCGCCCCAGTCGGCAAAGGGCTCGCAGTTGCTCAAGGGAAGGCTCATGACCGAGGACCTTCTTGAGTTCGAAGTTGGGGGCGGTGCCGTACTCGCTCCGGAGCGCCACGGCCTGGATGGCATTGAGCAGCTCCTCCAGGGCGGGAGACGTCGAGGGAAGAGGCGCGGGGACCGGACGTGGGCTGGGCGGTGGCTCCAGCCTGGGCAGAGGCTCGGTGGCATCGAAGCGCCTGACCCGGATGGACACGAGCCAGGACGTTCCGTCCGAGCCAGGAACCCAGACCTGTCCCCGATCCTCGCTGGAGAAGACGAAGTCGCGCAGATCCTGGGCAGCGTCGAAGACGTCCGCATCCTCGGGCAGAGTCTCCAACAACCGTCGGCTGATGACGAGCACCAGCTTGGTGCGTGCACGGGTGATGGTGACGTTGAACCGTTCGGAGCTGAAGATGAACTCGGCTTCGGTCTTGGCAAACTCCGCATCCGCGACGGTGTACGAAGCCAGGATCGCGTCGCGCTCACGACCCTGTATCCGGTCCACCGTCTCCACAACACAACCCTCCCCCAACCCCCGGGCCCGGAGGGACTCGCGCAGGGCCACGTTCTGGGCGCGGTGGGGGGTGATGATGGCCAGCCGCTCGTTCCAGAAGTCTTCTGCGGACAGGGCCTTCCCCTGATCGAGCGGCAGCATGCGCTCGCGAAATAGCGTGGCCAAGCGGGTGACCACCGCAACCTCGAACGGGTTCTGGGTTCCCGCCGAAGGGCCCTCGTGCAGCAGGATGCAGACGGGGCGCGCGGGTTCCAGCGCCTCTCGCTCCCAGTCCGCCAGCCCCGCGTCCCATCCCTCGCGGAGCTCCAGCCTCCGCTCCCCGAAGACGGCGTGGTAACGCCCCTCGTAGAAGCGCTTCGCTGGGAAGTCCGCCAGGGGCGCATTGAGCCGGAACGTCTCTTCTAGGGGAAACTCCTGCACCCCCGCATCGGCGAGGAAGTCGTAGAGCGAGCCACCGATCCGGCGCTCGTCCACTGCGTGTTCATGGACCGTATGGACGGGTGGCAACTGGCGGTTGTCTCCCGCCACCAGCACGCGCCCGTCTTCTTTGAGACCCGCCAGACACATGAGGCCCTGGCTGACGACCATCTGCGAGGCCTCGTCGATGCAGACCAGATCGAACAATGCGACCGTCTCCCCGTCCGAGGAGGGCAGTTTGGACTGGGAGACCAGGCGGTACAGGCTCCACGAGGTGGAGCCCATGATGAGGTAGGGACGCTCAAGGACGGAGGCGCCCTCTTTGGCGGGCACCACCTCGATACCCTCGGGGAGTTCCTGATCGGGCTCGTTCCCCAGCCAGCAGAGGGAGAGTTCTCCCCCCTTGTGGTTCAGCGCTTGGCGGTGGATGGTCTCCAGGAGGTTCGCGATGGAGTTCCGGGTGAAGCCGGTCAGCAGAATCCGGCAGGGCAGCCCGCGATTCCTGCGCGCTTCCAGATACGCGAGGGCCATCCATGCGAGCACGAACGTCTTGCCCGTCCCGGGAGGCCCCAGCACGAGCGCCGCGCGATGCTCGGCGATCCCCCGCCATGCGCGGACCTGCGCCTCACGGAATCCACCCGAGGAGCCGGAGGAGACTCGCGGTAGCGCGATCTGCTCAAGCGCCGCCGTCCAGAGTTCGGCGGACTCGGAGGTTCGGCTCCCAGAGAAGCGGCGAGGGAAGCGGAAGAACTCGAGGATGTCCTGGCGAGGCATCAGCTCTTCACCTCCGCGAGCGAGCGCAGGAAGCGCACCACCCGCTCGGTGTTGAAATCCACGTGGATGGCATCCAGGAACCAGCCGTCTTCGGGAGTGGTGCGGCGCAGCCGCTCGAAGGTGGCAGATTCGTAGACCGGGCGGAAGACATCCACCTCCAGATGGTGGCTGCTCTCCAGATCCGATGAGATGTTGACCTTCACCTGCCCCCACATCTGGGGATTGAGGCGAAGATCCGGATCATCGTTGGTCAGAATCAGTCCGATGGTGCCTGAATAGAGTTCCGCCTGCCGGCTCTCAGGGGGCACGAAGAAGCGCATTCGCCAGGATTTTCCCACGGAGCGCGTTGCCTGGAGCTTCAGGCGGGCGAAGCATCGGAAGCGGTCCCGGCGCTCCTCCGCGGGGCGGGCCAGCTCGGTCAGCGTGGACATCAGGGCCGCGCGGTTCTCCAGGAGCTCGTGTGCCACAAGCACGTCCAGGTCAGTTGCATCCAGGGGATGGAACTGGGACTGGAAGCGGAAGGGCTTCTTGTTGAGCCGCAGGAAGGAGGGTGTGATCCGGGCATTGTCGGCCAGAATCCACCGCATGAGCCCGTCCATGGCGGCGAGCCGGGCCTCCACATCTCGGCGCGCCACTGCGGTATCCCCCTGGCCCGCGCGGAGGGCCCGCGACACATCGATGGACAGGCGGGACGAGAAGGGCCGCTTGAACTCGGGCGCGGGGACGTACGGGCGGAGAGCCGGCGGGTTCGCGGTCGCAAGTGCTCCCGTAACACCAGCCAAGTCATAGGCGACCTTCACCGGCAGGGCGTACAACTGGTCCACCACGCTCTTGAGCGCCGTGGCGGGCAGGTGGTGGATGCCTCGGTATTCGGGCTCCGCCGCGATCACTTCCTCGGGAGGAAACATCCGGATGAGGTGGAGGAGCCCGGCGCGGATCCCCGGATCCGTCAGGTGGCGGCCGAGCGCCTCCTGGAGATCGAAGGCTTCGGACGGTTCATACAGAAACACGTGTGCGAAGAGCCCTTTCGCCTCGTCGTGGCTGGCGTTCCACCGATCCACCTCGGAGAGGACCTCAACCACATGGCCCAGGATGTCTCGAAGCGCCTGCCGCTCCTCCTCGGCCCGCCGGATGATGGCCACGCTGAACTCTTCGCGGCCTCCGCGAGCCACCATGCATCCCAGCGTGACGAGGTTTCCGTCCACGGGATCGCGGTCCGCGACCAGATGGATGGCCACATCCACCCGCGGAGGCATCAACCAGGAGTGACGCTCGGGGACCCGCTGGGGCCCCCCTTTGGCCAGCGCACGGGCCCGAGCCACCACGAGTTCGCCCCGAGCCATCAAGGCCCAGGGAAGAGCGTGCCCCCGGGCCGCCAGCCCGGCTGCCTCGCTGAGATCTCTCACCGAGCGGACCCCCAGGTCTAGCAACGCGCGCTTGGACTCATGGGACAGGCCCGGCACGGCGGAGACGTCCCAGGACCGGGGGGGATTTTGATCGGAGATGCTCTTCTCGCAGTGCTTCAGGTACTTGCACTGCTCGCACTTGAAATAAATGTGGAAGAAGGTGTCATCCCGCTGGCGATTCACGTGGCGACTGATGAGCCGCTGCGCCTGACTGCGGAAGAAGTCCACCACGAAGGACTCGTAGCCGCGGAGGGGGAAAGTCTCCTCCTGCCATGCCGAGGCCTCTCCGGGCGCGGACAGGTGCCAGATAGCGCCCAGGGGCGCGATCTCGCCCGCGAGGTTCTGCTCCTTCAGGGCGCACCGTAGCATTAGTGCGTAGAGCGCCACTTGGGCTTTGTGGAAGACAGTGGCGACCTGCGTGGCCTTCACGTCGATGATGCGGAAGGCCGTTCTGCCGTCAACAGTGTCGGCCTGCAGGAGGTCCGGCTTGCCGGGCCGGATGGAGATCTCCGGTGGCAACTGGAGCAGGCGGCGCAGCGTGGGGGTCTCACGCAGGACCGTCTGGTGGGCGTATTGCTCGAGCCGTTGGCGCTTAAGGAAGGCCAGACTCATCACCTCGGAGAGCTGGTCCGAGCCCGGGGCTGGCGCGAGGAGCTGATCAGGGGATGTGCGGCGGAGTTCCTCCACCACCCGGTGCTCGAATTCGTTGCCGAACTCGGCCCAGGGCGAAGCCACCACAGCCTCCTCGATGGGCACGGTGCGTCGCTCATCGAGCGGCATCGAGTCGTACACGAGCTTGCGCTCACAGCGATACTGGAACCAGGACTTGACGGCTGTTGCAGTGATCTCAAGCTTCATCTGGTCACGGAAGGAACCCGATTCTCCGGGGTCCAAAAGGTGAAAACCCTGGGCCCTGCTGCGAACGCAGCAAGTGGATCTTCCGGCTTTACCAGAATTTATAATTTTCCTACAGTCGCTCGGGTTTCTTTGCTTGAGGCAGTCGGCTTGCCCTGAGTGTTGCCCAAGTCAGACGTGGAGATCTTTGCGAGTTCCTCGTGGTCGCAGGGGAACACGCGAGCGGGACAACAAGAGCGGCCACACGGACCACTCCCTGTCTACGTGCGTATTCCGGCCGGATCGATCACCCATTCCGGAGCTGCCCGATCACTCCTGGCCAATTCTCCTCCCTCACATTCCCTCGCCCCGCCGAGGTCCTGGGAAGGCCGCTCCCACCAGTCGTGGAGCGGATCGTGATCACCCGGTTCGCATCGTCGGAGTCCACTAACATCCAAACCAGGTCTTTCCGGCCATTGACCGTAATCCTCATTTGGAAGATCTGAATACGATCGCTCGGTTGAGAGATGCGATTCCCATTCTGGAGGATCTCCTTGGCGGCTTCTTGGAGTTGGGCGCGAGTCGTACCTGATGCGAAGAGGTCACCTGCGCCGACCGGATGATTGCCTGTGATGTGCCTGGCCTACCTCCGACAGAGTGAGGCGCACCTATGAGGCCCCCAGTGCCGCCGCCTCCGAAAAGCTGGGCAGCATCGACACCCGCGAGGCCAACCAGGCGGAACCCCCGGCCATGCCGCGGCTCACCACCACCGTCACAGCAAGGACGAAGACACGGGCCACCTCCAGGCCCACCCGGTTCGCCCAGCGCTGGCTGGCGTGCTCCAACTCCGCCCAGATCGTGGCCCGGTCGCTGGCCCACTTCAACTCCCGGCTCGCGTCCCTCCCTGCCCCGTGTCGAGGCGTACCACACGCTGGGTAGCGCACGCATTGAGCAGAGCCACCAGCACGACCGCAGCGGTCAGACGACGTGCCATGAGACGCCCTCCAGAGCGAGGAGGGTTCCAGTCTACGGGAACGTCACACCCGTGACGATGACGCTCCGGGTCCCATCCGCATCCCACACCTTGAGCATGAAGCTGCCCCGGGTCTCTGCCTCTGTCGCCTCCGCCTCGATCACCACGCGACGGTCCTTCGCTTCGTCTCGGAGGGGTTCACGCTGCCAGGGGGGATTCACCCGCAGAGCACGACGGCCTGGTCCCACCAGTTCCCCTCGCACCACCCGCCAGGGTTCCATGCCGGGGGTGGGATCGAGTTCCAGCACCACAGCCACCCTGCTCGTGGAGCGGTAGCTGAAGACCCGCACCAGGCGGATGGCATTCTCGGGGTGCTCGACGACGCTCTTGTAGAGGTTCTTGGGGGAGACACCCTTCTCATCCATGAGCCCTGTCGCAAGCAGCCCTGTAAGGCCTCCAGGGCTCTCCTTCTCTGCCAGCAGCCGCGTGTTGTCTTCCTGGCACTGGCGGATCTGGGAGTCCTTCTCCTGCACCTGCTGCTGGTAAGACTCCACTGTGCGTTTCTCTCGGTACACCTCCACCAGCGGCTCCACCTGCCCGGCGTACACCACCAACCAGAAAGCAGCGCTCGCCGGAGCTGCTCTATCCCTGAAGCGCACCGTCAGCCGGAGTCGCTCTCCTGGCACCACACGCTCCGAGGGCACTAGCCGGAGCACGGTGTTGCCCACCTCCACCAGCGTGAAGTGCTCCCGCCCGTCCACGGTTACGCCGCCGGGAAGGAGTTCCGCACCGTAGAGGAGGAGGGTGGTGGACAGCCCCGGGCTGATACACAGCTCGGGCACCTCATCGGAGGGCTCCGTCTTCAGCTCGATGCGCCGAGTTCCTGCTTCGCAGGGGATGGCTCGGGGCTGCGCGGTGGCAGTGGCACCCACGAGGAGCGCCAGGACCAGAAGAACGGCCGGGGACGAGGCGAGCACGGAATAGACCTCCTGAGTAGGGTGCAACGTATGCGCCCTGTGGTGTCGCCTCTATCACGCCTTCCGGTTCAAGAGTGCCAGTGCTCCCCAGGCTCGCGCGTCTGGCCGGTGCTTACTGGAAGCGGTCCACCGCCTTCACAACCACGGAGTTGAAGACCTCCGCGACCTCAGCCGTGGAGCCGGGCTCCAGGTCCAGGCCGCGCTCTTCCGAGGCATTGAGCAACTCCATGCAGATGGGCCACGTGCGGGAGCCCTCGGCTTCTTGTGCCTCGGTGAAGCGGCCATACACACGCTCCCCCCCAAAGAGGAGCCGCCCCTTCAGGATGGTTCCGTGGGGCAACCCCTCGAAGCGGCCTGAGAGCCGCGCACGTGTCCATCCCTCCCTCACGGAGATGTACCCTCTCAGCGGGCCAGAGAGAAAAACTGCCACGTTGCTCTCGCCAATGTCGATCCCCAGCTCGGCCATGGCCTGGATCGCGCCGGAAGGGCACGGCTCAGCGGGAGGCTCGGGGCGCACCTGCGGTCCGGTGCAGGCCACCCCGAAGCAGGCGACACCCGCAGTGATCACCTTGCCCAAGGAACTGAGGACGGGAACCTTCTGCTGCTTCTGCTGCGGACTATTCACGGAAGTCTCTCCCTGCTCGCGCAACCCGGAGGGAGCCCAGGGGACTGTCTCCCCCTCGGCGGCGAAGAAGTAGTGGCGGTCAGCTTCCGGTGGCTTCCACGGGGACGCTACTTTCCAGCCGACCTTCCAGGTAGTCCCCTGGGCTATCTCTGGGAGAACCACGAAGAGCCCAGCAGGCGCCTCCTCCTCCGCCCGGGCAGAGGCGGGAGGTGACGGGGTGAGACGAGCAGGAAGCAGGGCAACGGCCATGCCCAGGACCATCACGAAGCCCAGCACCAGCGCGGCCCACGGCAAGATGCGAGGGGCAACGCTCCAGGTTGGATGTGCCACGCCCCTCTCCGAGGCGAGGACAGGCCCCCTGGCCACGAGCTCGAGTGCTCCTGGTGGCCCGCTCTGGAGCTCGGATGCTGGAGACTCGCCCGGAGGAGATGCTCCGGCCGGCGGCGCAGGAGTTGGTGGAGCGGGCACAACCGCGAGCACAGGTGGCAGCGGCGGCTTCTCTTCCGGAGCAGCGGGAGCGGGAC
The DNA here is from genome assembly GCF_020103725.1 of Hyalangium gracile. Taxonomy (NCBI): domain Bacteria; kingdom Pseudomonadati; phylum Myxococcota; class Myxococcia; order Myxococcales; family Archangiaceae; genus Hyalangium; species Hyalangium gracile. The sequence continues at coordinate 66,023 of NZ_JAHXBG010000015.1, forward strand.
GCCTGCCCCTCCTGGGCCTCTCATGCGCGTGCCGTGCCTCCCGGAGCCAATGGTCCACACCGTCATCGCCATCCGCACGCGCCAGGTCGCCCACGGTGGTCACGTTGTCCGAGGCATGGGCGTCGCACAGGGGCACGCTCCAGGCCGCATCCACCCTCGCCAGCTCCGCCTCCAAGGCCAGCCCCAAGGCCCCCGCATCCGGGTGGCGGTTCTCGGGGTGCTTCTCCAGCAGCTTCATGCAGATGGCGCTGAGCGCCTCCGGCACCCGACGGTTGACGGCGTGAGGCGGCTCGGGGACCTGGTGGATGGTGACCTCAGCCTGCTCCACCTCGGTCAGCCCGACACACGGATACCTGCCCGTCAAAAGCCAGTAGAGGACCACGCCCAGGGCGTACAGATCATCAGCGGAGCCTGGCTGGTAGCGGGTGCCGAGCTGCCGGGCATTGTTACGGAGGAAGCGCCACGCCTCGGGAGAGCGGTACTCCAGCGTGCAGGGCGGGAGCACATCGCGCGTGGCCTGGACCGTGTTCGTGCCGCCCGCCACGCCGAAGTCCACCAGCACCGCCTCCCCATCCGAGGCGCGCACGATGATGTTGGCCTCCTTCAGGTCCCGGTGGATGACTCCGACCCGGTGGATCTCCGTCAGCGCCCGCACCATGCCCAGCACCTTCTGAACCACCTGCCGCGCATCAGGGTTCTCCTCCTCGGCCCACACGTCCAGCCGCCGCCCCTCCACGTAGTCCATGATGACCACGAGGTACTCGCGCGTGTCGTCCGGCCAGAAGCCACACCCCTCGAAGCGCACCACGTTGCGGTGCGGAACGCGCAGGAGGATCTCCACCTCCCGCCTGGCCCAGCCTCCCGCTTCCTTGCAGCGGAGGAACTTGAGCGCGTAGAGCCGCTCGCCACGCCGGGCCCGGAACACGGTGCCGAAACCACCGGCTCCCAGCTCCTGCTCGATCACGAAGCCGCGGACCTCTGTCCCCGGAGGAATGACGAGCCGAGCGCGCTCGCTCATGGCCCAGCTCCGAGAGCCAAGCCGTCCGGGTTCACCCGCGTGGGGACGGCTCCCTCATGCATGCCTTCATCCTCCGGGAGCACGCAACGCTACCAAACCTGGGAGCTGTTCGGGCCTCCCCTCCTCCAAGCATCACGCGCCATGCATCCAGAACGACTACCCGGCGCCTGTACTTGTCAGGTATATCGGCGGCCCTTTTGCACCTTACCCCGAGGACTTCCATGAGAGACGAGCTGGCCCCCACCATCCCTGGAGCAGGTGGCCCAGAGCATCGATCTCCCCCTACTGGCGTACGCCCGGATGGAGCGCGGCAAGCTCCTGCCCACGCCCTCGACCCTGGTGGTGAAGGCGTAACCCCAAATCGAGCAACACGGGAATAGCCGTGTCAGGTACTCTTCGGGTTCTCCATGAATGACGAAGGTGCAGCCTCCGAGCCCACCAAGGACTCTCGCCGCAAGCAGGACGAGTCCTCGCCGAGCTTGCGCCGGCTGCTCACGCTGGTGCTCCGAATGGATGAGACCCAGCTCCAGGCGCTCACCGGCATGGCAGGTGCCCTCCTCCGGTAGAGAAACACCCGCGAGTTCCCTATCCAGGCGGGAGTCCTCATGTGCGGGAGGACAGCTCGTGCTCCTCGAGGCCCTCCGGGAAGATGCCGTCCTGGGGGAGCTCCATCCGGTCCCGCTCGGCGCTGGCCTCGGAGATCAACCGCGCGATCTCTTCATGGGCCTCCATCCGCCCGTAGGGCTGCGGCAGCTGCGCGTGGGCAGCCCGGAATAGGTATACGCTCGCGTGCTCTCATCCTTCCTGGCGAACATGCGTCCCAGGCAGCACACCCAACCCGCGGGCCCACCGCCACCCGCTGTGTGCCCCCCGCGTGCCGTGGCGTGGACGCTGCGTGATCCACGCTGGTAGGGTCGAAAGTCCATCACGAGAGGGACTCATGCGTCGGTTCCAAGTGGCAATGGTCGTTCTATCCGTCACGACGATGACCGGCTGCCCCTCTGAATTCGGCAAGGACGGCCGGGTAAACAAGGCAGTCCAGCAGGATACGCAGGAACAACTCCTCTTCATCGCGGGATGCTCGAGAGCCCGGTTCGAGGAGGTCTGCGGACCCGGCAAGTGGGATTCCGACGAGTGCCTTCGGTGCAGACAGGGCGGAGTCCAGTAAGTGCAGAGCGGGGGGTGGCGCAAAGTCGTGGCGCTCTGGGCGGGCGTGCTGCTGACGCTGCCGCTCGTGCTGCTGCTGTGGGGGCTGCTGAGGCCGGAGGTCCCCGCGGGTGCGCCACCAGGGGTGCGCCTCAGCCCCATGCTCGACGACGAGCAACGCATGCGGTTGATGACGTATGGACGGGACTGCGGGCCGGGTGCGGAGTGTGAACCGCCGCTGGGCTGCTTGTTCGATGTCCGGTCCTTACGGGCGTACTGCACCGACAGCCGATGCGAGGCGGATGCGCAGTGTCCGGAAGGCCAGGCTTGTCAGCACCTTGCCACCTGGGGAGGTGGGCCGCTGGTGCGCTTCTGTGTCGCCATCGGTGTGCGCCAGCAGGGGGAAGGCTGCATCGAGGTTCCGCACGATCAGGAGCACGCCTGCGCCGCCGGATTGCTGTGCGGCGGCCAGGATGGTTGGTGCGCCCGGCCCTGCCGTCCGGGCACCGAGAATGGTTGCCCAGCGGGCTTCTTCTGCGCGGACACCCTTCCCCAGTCCTTATGCCTGCCGACCTGCGAGACTCAGGGATGTCCGGCGGGTCAGCAGTGCATCCCCTTCAAGGAAGGCTCTTCGAAGTGCGCACAGGTGTATGGGCCCAACTGCCGGCAGACGCCTTGCCCTGATGGCCACCAATGCGATGTCCAGTACGAGCCGCCACACCCTGCCAAGGTGTGGATGGCATGCGTCGCACGCTGTGGCGAAGGACACCCTCCTTGCGAGGCAGGGTGGGTCTGCGACGGCTGGAACTGCGTACAAGCCTGTGATCCGCAGGGACCCGAAGTGTGCGGCGAGGGCTACTTCTGTCACCAGCTGACGAAGCGCATGCCCTATGCGTGCCAGCCGGATTTCTGGCGCGACCAGATCCCTTGAGCAGACCGCTTGCTGCCAGTCCGCGGCGGAGGGCCAAAAGGTGAAGGCCCTGGAGTCACCGGCTTTCGCCAGAAACTCCAGGGCCTTCGATGGTCGGGGCGACAGGATTTGAACCTGCGACCACTTGCACCCCAAGCAAGTGCGCTACCAGGCTGCGCTACGCCCCGGCACTACCCGTCGGAAACGGGCCGCCCTTATGCCCCCACAGAACGCCAGCGTCAAGCAAGAGCCGCAGGCGGCCGTGAGAAAACCGGCGGAAGGGGGTTCTACTTCCCGTCCGCCTCGTCTCCGTACTCGTCCTCGGAGTCGAACTCGTCATTCTCGTCCGCCTCCTCCTCCCGCGCGTCGATCTCCGCGTGGTTCTCCGGCGGGGCCTCCCCGTTCAGGGCGCTCTTGAGCACCTGGCTCGGTCGGAAGGTCAGCACCCGACGGGCCGAGATCTCGATCTCCTTGCCCGTCTGCGGATTGCGGCCCACCCGCGCCTTCTTCTGCCTCACCTGGAAGTTGCCGAACCCGGAGATCTTGATCTTGTCCCCGCGCTCCAGCGTCTCCTTCAGGGTGTCGAAGACGAGTTCGACGATCTCGGCCGACTCCTTCTTGGAGAAGCCGACCTTCTCGTAGACGCCCTCGATGATGTCCGCCTTCGTCATACGCTCCCTCGGAAACCCCTTCAGCGCGATATTCTCAACCGATGCTGACAGCCTTCCCGAAGGGCTGTCAACCCTCTGACTTCATTCAGGAATTCAGGCACGCAGCGCGCCGCCCAGCCGCTGGTTCACCTCGGCGATGATGCGCTGGTGCGCCTCGCTGACCTCCGCGTCGGTGAGCGTGCGCTCGGGCGAGCGGTAGCGGATGGCGTACGCCAGGTTCTTCTTCCCCTCGGGGATGGGCTTGCCCGTGTACACGTCGAAGATGAGGGCGTCCTCCACCAGCGCACCTCCCACCTCCAGGATCACCTTGCGCACCTCGTCGTTGCGCAGCTCAACGGGGACGACCACCGCCAGGTCCCTCAGCACCGCCGGGAAGCGCGGCAGCGAGTGGTACTCGGGCACCAGCCGGGCCGCCGAGTACAGGGGCTCGGTGTCCAGCTCGAACGCGAACACCCCCTGCGGCAGCCCCAGGGCCTTGGTGATACGGGGGTGCAGCTCGCCCACGTAGCCCAGCGCCGTCCCGTCGCCCAGCACCACCTGGGCGCAGGCGCGCGGGTGCCAGGCCGGGGCCTCGGCGGCCACGAAGCGGACGCCCTCCGCGTGCAGGCTGTGGAACACCGCCTCCACCGCGCCCTTGGCATCGTAGAAGTCCATCTGGGCGTCCTTCTGCGTCCAGGTACGTCCGGAGCGCAGGCCCCACACGAGCCCCGCCACCCGGTGCACCTCGCGCGTCGCCGGACGCCGGCCCTGGCCGCCCTCCGGATCCCGGAAGTAGGCGCGGCCCGTCTCGTAGATGGCCACCCGCTCCACCTGGTGCCGCACGCTGCGAGACAGGTTCTCCAGCAGCCCCGGCAGCAGGCTGGTGCGCATCACCGACTGCTCCACGCTGAGCGGGTTGATGAGCGCCACGGGCGCCTCCTTCCCGCCCAGCACCTCCAGGCTCCGCGGCGCCACGAACGAGTAGTTCACCACCTCGTTCAGCCCGGCCCCCGAGAGCGCCTGGCGCAGCCGCCGCTCGGCCTCGGTGGTGAGCGGCTCGGGGGCCAGCTCCGCCACCCCCCGAGGCAGCTTCGCGGGGATGTTGTCGTACCCGTACACGCGGGCGATCTCCTCCAGGAGATCCTCCTCGCGCTCCACGTCCACGCGGGCCCGAGGCACCTCGAACGTCGTCTGCCCTGCCCCGTCCTCCACCGCCTTGAAGCCCAGGGCCCCCAGGATGCGGCGGCACTCGGCCTCCGCCACCGCCGTGCCCAGGAACTTCTCCACGCGCCCGTAGCGCAGGGCCACGCGGCGGGACGGCTTCGGGCTCGGGTACACATCCACGCGGCCGGGGGCCACCGTGCCTCCGGACAGCTCCGCGATGAGCTGCGCGGCCCGGTCGATGGCCGGCACCACGGCGTCGATGTCCGCCCCACGCTCGAAGCGGTGCGAGGCCTCCGTGTGCAGGCCGTGCCGCTTGGACGTGCGGCGCACGCTGGACGGCAGGAAGTGCGCGGACTCGAGGACGATGTGCTTCGTGCCCTCCCCCACCTCGCTGTCCCCGCCACCCATCACCCCGGCGATGGCCTGGGGCCGATCCCGGTCACAGATGGCCAGGTCATCCGCGTCGAGGGTGCGCTCCTTGTCGTCGAGCGTTCGGATCTTCTCGCCCTGCCTCGCGCAGCGCACGACGATCTCCTGCCCCGCCAGCTTCTCGAGATCGAAGGCGTGCAGCGGCTGGCCGTACTCGAGGTTGACGTAGTTGGTCACGTCCACCACGTTGTTGATGGCGCGCACGCCACAGGCCTTCAGCCGATCCTGCATCCACTGGGGCGACGGCTGGATCTTCACGTTCTCCACCACGCGCGCCACGTAGCGCGGGCAGCGCGTCCCGTCCTCGATCCGCACCTTCACCCTCTCGGCCGCGGAGTTCCCCTTCTCGGCGGGCTTGGGCTCCGGCGGGCGGAACGCCGCGCCCGTCACCACGCCCACCTCGCGCGCCACGCCCAGGTGCGAGAGCGCGTCGGGCCGGTTCGGGGTGACATTCACCTCCAGCACCACGTCATCCAGCCCCAGCGCCTCGGCGATCGGCATGCCCGCCTTGGCCTCCGGCGAGAGGATGAGCAGCCCGGAGGAATCCTCGGTCAGCCCCAGCTCCTTCGCCGAGCACAGCATGCCGGAGCTGTCCACGCCCCGGAGCGCCGCCTGCTTGATCTCCGCGCCGTTGGGCAGCTTCGTGCCCACGGTGGCCAGCGGCACCTTGTCGCCGACCTTGTAGTTCTTCGCGCCGCACACCACCTGCACCAGCGAGGGGCCGCCCGCGTCCACCTTCGTCACGGACAGCTTGTCCGCGTTGGGGTGCTGCACGGACTCCTTGATCTGCGCCACCACCACGCCGCGCAGCGCCTCGCCCGGCCGCTCCAGGCCCTCGATCTCCAGCCCCGCCGCGGTCAGCTTCCGCGCCAGCTCGTCCACCGACGCCGGCAGCGTCACGTACTCGCCGAGCCACTTCACCGAAATCTTCACAGGTCAGCCCTCTCCGGACTTCATCAACCCAATTGCATGGATGCTTCGGACGATGCCTCGAGCCGTCGCTCAGAACTGCTCGAGGAAGCGCGCGTCGTTCTCGAACATCATCCGCAGGTCATCGATGCGGTAGCGCAGCATGGCGATGCGCTCCACGCCCATGCCGAACGCGTAGCCCGTCACCTCCTTCGGGTCGTACCCCGCCGAGGTGAAGACGTTAGGGTGCACCATGCCGCTGCCCAGCACCTCCAACCACCCCGTCTGCTTGCACACGCGGCAACCCTTGCCGCTGCACGAGGTACAGGAGATGTCCACCTCCGCCGACGGCTCGGTGAAGGGGAAGAAGGACGGCCGGAAGCGCGTGCGCGTGTCCGAACCGAAGAACGCCTTCACGAACGCGTCCAGCGAGCCCTTCAGCTCCGCGAAGCTCACGTCCTTGTCCACCAGCAGCCCCTCCACCTGGTGGAACATGGGCGTGTGGGTGATGTCCGAGTCCCTCCGGTACACCCGGCCCGGCATCACCGCGCGGATCGGCGGCTTCCTGGCCAGCATGTGCCGCACCTGCACCGGCGAGGTGTGCGTGCGCAGCAGCACCGGGCTGTCCGCCTTCTTCGCGTGCCCGAGCGTCGCCTCGTCCACGTAGAAGGTGTCCTGCATGTCCCGCGCGGGGTGATCCTTGGGCAGGTTCAGCGCCTCGAAGTTGAAGTAGTCCAGCTCGATCTCCGGCCCCACCTCCACCTCGAAGCCGAGCCGCGCGAACGTCCGGACGATCTCCTCCATCGTCCGCGACACCGGGTGTCGGCTGCCCGGCGCAACACCCCGCCCCGGCAGCGTCACGTCCAGCTTCGGCCCCTTCAGCTCCGCCGCGAGCGCCGCCTCCTCGGCGCGCTGCAGCGCCTCGGCGAGCAGCTTCTCGATCTCCGCCTTGACCTGGTTGGCCACCTCGCCCAGCGCCTTGCGCTCCTCGGGAGGCAGCTTGCCCATGCCCCCGAGCACGCCGGACAGCTCGCCCTTCTTGCCCAGGTAGCGAACCCTCAACGACTCCACGGCCGTCACCTCGGAGGCGACGGTGATGTCCCGCCGCGCTGCTTCCGCGAGGGCCTGAAAGCGATCCCGCATGACTGCGCTCCCCTGCCCGCGCTCCCGTGGAGCCTGGGCAAAAAAAAGGGCCGCCCCTGGCGAGGGCAGCCCGTGTACTCATTCCAGCGCGGAAGGCCCCGCTAGGAGCCTCCCGAGCGCTCTATGCTCCGGCCTCGCGGGCCGGGCGTGGGTCAGGCCGCCTTCGCGATGTTGGCGACGGCCGCGAAGCCCGCGGGATCCGCAACGGCCATGTCGGCCAGCACCTTGCGGTCCAGGGAGATCTTCGCCTTGGCCAGCCCGGCGATCAGCTTCGAGTAGGACAGGCCCACGGTGCGGGCCGCCGCGTTGATGCGGACGATCCACAGCGAGCGGAAGATCCGCTTGTTCACCGCGCGGTCACGCGCGGCGTAGTCCAGCGCGCGCTCCACGGCCTGGTTGGCCCGCTTGTAGCAGTTCTTCCGACGGCCACGGTAACCCTTGGCCAGCTTCAAAATCCGATTACGACGGCGACGGGCCTTGAATCCCTTCTTGACGCGCATGACACACTCCTCGACTTCTCAGATGGGAGCCCTGTGGCGCAGGCCTCACGCCGCTCCGCCAGGACCCGGGGGTTGTTGAAAGCTAGTTGGCCCCGTAGGGGAACATTTCCTTGATGACCTTCTTCGCATCCATGTCGCGAAGGTGACCCGTGCCGCGGTTGCGCCGCTTCTGGGCCGGGGTCTTCGCGTGGGTGAAGAGGTGCTTGCCGTAGGCCTTCCCGTGCTTCACCTTGCCACTCTTCTTCACCTGCAACCGCTTCTTCGCAGCACTACGGGTCTTCAACTTCGGCATTGTCCCAGTCCTTCCTTCTCGGTTCGCCGTCGGCTCTCCAGCCTTCGGCCTCTGTTACAGGCCGACAGCCGAAGCCGACAGCCGAATCTTCCTACTTCGTCCCGCCCGTCGCGGCCGCTCCGGCCGCCGGCTCGCTCTGCGGAGGAGCCGCGGGGAGCGCCGCTTCCCCCCCAGCCGGCCGAGCCTCCTGCCGCTCGCCATCCGGCTTGCCGTCGGGCCTGCCGCCCACCGGCTTGTTGCCCTCCACCTTGTTGCCTTCTGGCTTCTTGCCCGCCGCCTCCGCCTTCGCCGCCGCCTCCGCCTGCTGCCGGGCCTGATCCCTGGCGCGCTGCGCCACCTTCGGGTTGGGCGCGAGAATCATGAACATCTGGCGCCCTTCCATCCGGGGCACCTGCTCCACCACGGCCACGTCCTTCAGGTCCTTGTTCACGTCGTCCAGGATCGCGCTGCCCAGCTCCTTGTGGGTGATCTCGCGACCGCGGAACACGATGGTGACCTTGGCCTTGTTGCCCTCTTCCAGGAACCGCTTGATGTTGCGAACCTTGAACTCGTAGTCGTGCTCCTCCGTCTTCGGGCGGAGCTTCACCTCCTTGAGGTGGACCACGACCTGCTTCTTCTTCGCTTCCGAGGCCTTCTTCTTCTCCTCGTACTTGAACTTGCCGTAGTCCATGATCTTGCAGACCGGCGGCTTGGCCATCGGGTTGACCTCGACGAGGTCCATCCCCTCGGCCTGGGCGCGCTCCAGGGCCTGCTCGATCGAAAGCACTCCGAGCTGCTCACCAGCAGGCCCTACGACGCGGACCTCTCGAGCACGGATACGACGGTTCGTTCTTTGATCGCGGACGATGTGAAGATCCTCCAAGAACGGGGGTTTGGACGTGCCTTCTCCCCTGGAAGAGGCGCAAGATACTTTTATGCCACTGGGAGTCAAGGGAGGTCAGCGACTTCCTGACCTCGGACGACACCCCTGCGTTACGGAACCCCGGCCTCCTTGGCCATGAGGGCCTCGAAGGCCTCCAGCTTCATGCTCTTGAGGTCCTCGCCGCCGTAGCGCCGGGGGGCCACGCCACCGGCCTCCACCTCGTTGTCGCCGATCACCAGGGTGTAGGGAACCTTCTGGATCTGCGCCTCGCGGATCTTCGCGTTCAGCGTCTGCCCGCGCTCGTCCAGGTCCACCCGGTAGCCCTTGGCGCGCAGCTGGTCCCTCACCTTCCGGGCGTACTCCAGCTGCCGGTCCGCCACCGTGACGATGACCGCCTGCACCGGCGCCAGCCATGTGGGGAAAGCACCTGCAAAGTGCTCCGTGAGGATGGCGATGAAGCGCTCGAAGGAGCCGAAGATGGCGCGGTGGAGGACCACCGGCTTGTGCTCGGCGTTGTCCTCGCCGACGTAGGACAGATCGAAGCGCTGGGCGGCCAGGTAGTCCAGCTGGATGGTGCCCAGCTGCCACTTGCGGCCGATGCTGTCGGACACGTCGAAGTCGATCTTCGGGCCGTAGAAGGCGCCCTCGCCGGGCTTCACCTCGTAGGGCACCCCGAGCGTCTTGAGCACGCCCTCGAGCGCCGTCTCCGCGTGATCCCACGTGGCGTCGTCACCGAGCCGCTGCTCGGGACGCGTGGAGAACTTGGCCGAGTACTTCAGGCCCACCGCGTTGTAGACGTGATCGAGGAACTGCACGAAGTGGCGGACCTCGTCGCCGATCTGGCTCTCCATGCAGTAGATGTGCGCGTCGTCCTGGGCGAACTGGCGCACGCGGGTGAGGCCGCCGAGCGAGCCGGCCGCCTCGTTGCGGTGGAGCACGTCCTGCGTGTGAAAGCGCAGCGGCAAGTCTCTGTAGCTGTGGCGCTTGAAGCCGAAGTACAGGTGGTGCGAGGGGCAGTTCATCGGCTTGAGGGAGAAGTCGTGCTCGCCGGACTCGTTGTCGAGCACCAGGAACATGTTCTCCTTGTACTTGCCCCAGTGGCCGCTGATCTCCCACAGGCCCTTGTTGAACATCAGCGGCGTCTTGATCTCCACGTAGCCGCGCTCGGCGGTGAGGCGGCGCATCCAGGTGGAGAGCGTCTGGTAGAGCGTGGTGCCCTTGGGCGTCCAGAAGGCCGAGCCCGGCGCGAACGGGTGGAAGTGGAACAGGTCCAGCTCCTTGCCCAGCTTGCGGTGGTCGCGCTTCTTGGCCTCCTCGATGCGCGTCAGGTACTCCTGCATCGCCTTCTTGTCGAAGAAGGCCGTGCCGTAGACGCGCTGGAGCATCGGGTTGCGGTGATCGCCGCGCCAGTACGCGCCGCTCGAGGACAGGATCTTGATGACGCCGATGCGGCCCGTGGTGGGGCCGTGGGGCCCGAGGCAGAAGTCCACCCAGTCCCCGTGCTTGTAGAGCGTCAGCGTCTTGGCGCCCTTGGCCGCGATGTCCTTGACGATCTCGACCTTGAACTTCTCGCCCTTCTCCTCGAAGAGGCGCACCGCGTCGTCCATGGAGACTTCCGTGCGGACGAAGGGCAGGTTCTGGGCGATCTCCTTGTTGGCCTCGGCCTCGATCTTCTCCAGGTCCTCGGGCGTGAAGGGCTTCTCGCGGAAGAAGTCGTAGTAGAAGCCCTCCTCCGTCGCCGGGCCGATCGTCACCTGGGTGCCCGGGAAGAGGCGCTGCACGGCGCTGGCCACCACGTGCGCGGCGTCATGGCGGATGAGCTCCAGCGCCTCGGGGCTCTTGGTGGTGAACACCTGCAGCTTCGCGTCCTCGGTGAGCGGCCGGGCCAGATCCACGTCCTGGCCGTTGACCCGCGCGAAGAGGGCCGCCTTGGCCAGGCCCGCCCCGATGCCGTCCCGCACGAAGTCCGCGATGGTGGTTCCCCGACTGGTCTGCTTCTGGCTGCCATCGGGGAGCGTCACCGTAATCATGTCGGACATGTCGAAACCTCGAAAACGCCACGGGCGGCAGGCTTGCTGGAAGCCGTGCCGCCCGCTGTGAGACTTCCGTTGTGGATGGGTCGTAGTGGGATCGAACCACTGACCCCTACCGTGTCAAGGTAGTGCTCTACCGCTGAGCTAACGACCCGTGCCTGAAAAGCGCGGCGGGAATAGCAGTGGGCTCCCGCAGCTGTCAAGGAAACACCGACGACCGCTGATCCTCTTCCTGACCGGCGTGCGCTCATGGCCTCGGGGTATCCAACAATCGCCGCACCCGGGACATGACTTCATCGAACATGGCCGGGGTCAGCCGCCCCGTCTGCGTGTTCTGCTGGCTGACGTGGTAGCAGCCCACGAGGGTCCGCCCGCCTGCCAGGGGCACCTCCGCCCCGTGCCCGAACGCCGGCCGAGGCGTGGGCAGCTCCACCCCCGAGCGGGCCAGGGCCAGCAGCGCCGCGTTCCACCCGATGGCCCCCAGCGCCAGGAACACCCGGGCCGGCAGCAGCGCCAGCTCCCGGTCGAGGAACGGGGCGCAGCGGGCCAGCTCCTCCGGGAGCGGCTTGTTCTCCGGGGGGGCGCAGCGGGCCGAACAGGTGATGTAGGCGTCGCTGAGCAGGAGCCCGTCGTCCCGGTGCTCGCTCCGGGGCTGGTTGGCAAACCCCGCTCGGTGCAGCCCCGCGTAGAGGAAGTCTCCGGAGCGATCGCCCGTGAAGATGCGGCCCGTCCGGTTCGCTCCATGGGCCGCCGGGGCCAGCCCCACGATGACCAGCCGGGCCCTGGGATCCCCGAAGCCCGGCACCGGCCGGCCCCAGTAGGTCCACTCCCGGTACGCGCGGCGCTTCACCCGCGCTACTTCCTCCCGCCACTCCACCAGCCGGGGACAGGCCCGGCAGCGGGTGATCTCCGCGTGGAGTTTCTCGAGCTTCGTCACCTGCTTCGACCTCGCACCGCTGCCTCCAGCCGCTGGACCCAGGCCCGGGCTCGCTCCACCTCCCGGGGGCTGGTTCCTACCTCGAGCTCCAGCTCCGTGGGGCGCTCCTGGCCCAGCAGCGCCACCAGCGCCGCTTCCTCGGGGAACCCTTTCATGACGACCCGCTGGCCCAGCCCGCAAGTCTCGCCCCCTGTCCCCTGCTCCACCCGGAGGGAGACCGTGGAGAGGGCCGCGCGCCAGGGCAGCTCGGGGCACGGAGGACCGAGCGCTCCGGCGAGCGCCAGCAGCTTGCTCCCAGGCAGCTGGGCGAAGGCCCCCCAGGCCTCCAGGCTCACCTCCGAGGCGCCGGGCAGCCAGAGGATCCGCGAGGGGCGCAGGGCGCCCACCCTCCGGGCGAGCTCCGCGTCGAGCCCTCCTCGGATCTCCACCGCCGCCCGTCTCGACCCCAGCCAGTGCAGCCCCGGGCCCGACAGGGCCTGGGCCTCGAGCCAGGCTCCCACGCGTGGCGCGCCGCGAAGCTGCCGGACGTGGGCCTCCTTCAAGGGAGGCCGCAGCTGGACGTAGGCCTCGGGGAAGCGGGCCAGCGCCTCGATCGTGGACTCCCGGAGCGTGTTTGACTTCGTGCGCAGCCAGAGCACCGTCCCGCTGCCGGCGAGCGCGCGCAGGGCGTCCGCCTCCACGGACTCGTCCACCACCAGGTGCAGCCGGTAGCCGGGGAGGACGAGCGGATCCGAGACAGGTGCCTGCGCCAGCACCGTCACCAGCAGGACGGCCGCCACGCTCACGGCTTGGAGGCCTCGCCGGTGTACAGCGGCGTCCGCTGGTAGCGCAGCACCACCACGCGCAGCACCACCTTGAGGATCGCGCCCACGGGCACCGCGAGCAGGATGCCCACGAAGCCGAACAGCTCTCCGAAGGCCAGGATCGCGATGATGACCGTCACCGGCGTCAGCCCCACCTTCTCGCCCACGATGCGCGGGGTGATGACGAGGCCCTCGGACATCTGCGCCACCAGGAAGGTCCCTCCAATCACCGCGAGCTGCCAGGGGCCCTGCCAGGACAGCATCAGGCCCAGCATCGCCAGCACCATCCCCACCGCCGTTCCCAGGTAGGGCACCATGTTCCCGAAGCCCGCGATGACTCCGATGACGATCGCCATGTCGATCCGGGCGATGGACAGCCCCGTGGCGTAGATGACCGAGAGGATCGAGCCCACCGTGAGCTGACTGCGCACGAAGGCCGAGAGCACGTCATCCACCTCGCTGAAGCGCTGGCTCACCAGCCCCACCGCGCGCCGAGGGATGAGCTCCCGCACCAGCCGCACCAGCCGCGGGTAGTCCTTCAGGAAGAAGAACCCCAGCACCGGCACCACCGCCAACCCGAGCAGCGTCGCCACGAACCGCGCCGTGTTGCCCGCGAAGCGCGCGGCCAGCTTCGCCGCGGTGGGCCCGGCGCTCTGGAGCAGCTCGGAGGCCTTCGCTCCCAGCTCCGCGGTCCGCTGGTTCACGAACTCCGGCAGCGACAGCCCCAGCAGCCCTTCCACATGGGGGATGACCTGCGTGCTCGCCCGGCGGAAGAAGTCCGGCAGCTTGGCCGCCTCCTCCTGGAACACCGGGATCAGGTAGAGCACCGCCCCCGCCATCGCCAGCGTGCAGCCCGCGAACACGATCGTCGTGCCCCACGTCCGGTCCACCTTGTGCCGCTCGAGCAGGCTCACCACCGGGTTGAAGACGTAGGCGCCCGACAGGCCCAGCAGCACCGGCACCGCCACCCCTCCGAACACCGCGAGCAGCGCGAACACCAGGCCCAGCGCCGTCACCATCACCGCCGACCAGGTGAGGTCGATCCTCCGCGCCTCCTCCTCGGACAGCTCCGAGGACGGCTCGGAACGCACGACATGCAGCGGGGGCTCCGCGACCTCGGGAGCCACTGGAGGAGGAGCAGCTACCGCACGCTTCTCCTCGGGAACCTTCACCGCGCGGACACTGCTTTTCTTGCGACGTCCGATGACACGACTCCTCGTCGGAAAACCTACTGGTTCCTATCCACGAAACGGCCAAACGCGTCCTTCATTGCGTTCGTGTCCAGCGCCTTCGCCTCCAGCTTGTCGCCCACCTCCCACTGCTGCCGGGCCTGGAGCTCGATGAACTTCTCCTCCCACTCCTCCTGGGTGATCTCCTGGGGCCCGGGCACCTGCTTCCGCTCGCCCTTCGGCGCCCCGCTGGTCGACGGCACCTGCCCCGGCACCACCTGCCTGGGAAGCCGGGCCGCCACCACCACGCGCCCCTCCACCACTCGCACCACCATGCGCAGCTTGTTGGCCGGCATCAGCGCCTTCGCCGCACGGGTCCCGTAGTCCACCCGGAAGATCGTGCCGCGCACCCCCGCCACCGCTCGCTCCGTCTTCACCTCGAACTTCGACTCCGAGCCCGCCACCGCCTTCTTCACCCTCGCCCAGACCTTCCCCAGCCCGAGCCTCGCCACGAAGCCCTTGCGCTCCTGTCCCTCGAAGGTGGCCTCGTCGATCGTGAGCTGGCTGTCCTCCGAGAGCATCACCACGCTCTCGTCGTTCAGCGTGAGCTTCAGGTTGGAGGCCTTGCCCACCTCGATGGTGTCGTTGAGCTCGATCTCCGAGCCCACCTTCAGCGCCTCCGACTCCTCGCCGTTCGTCCGCTTCGCCGTGCCCTCCAGCACCGAGACCTTCCCGATGCTCGCCAGCGCCAGCCCTGGCACCAGCAGCGTGGCCATCAGCAGCCCCCGCGCCGCCACCGTCGATCCAAGCCATGCCTTCACGGAGTACTCCCCTCCGGCGTCTTCTCGGTCCCCATCGGCCGCAGCTGCACGTTCAGCACGGCTCGCGCCTTATGGGGCTCGATATAGGTGGTGTACGGCCAGTAGCCTTCCTTCTTCACCTCGATCTGGTGCAGCCCCTCGCCCACCCTCAGCCCCCGGGGCGCTCCCCGGAAGTCGCTGCACAGCCCCTGGGCCACTCCGTCCAGGAAGACCACCCCGTCCGGAGGATCGCACCGCAGCACCACGTCTCCGCTCGGTGACTCGGCGTTGCGCAGCAACTCCCGCGCCTGGGCCATCGTCGCCGGCTCGTCCGAGCGCCCGGCGCAGCCCAGCACCCCACACACCATCGTGGCCCAGCCCCAGCCGCGCATCACTTCGCCAGGGTGATTTCGACCGTGTTGCCCGTCACACCCGTCACGCTCACCTTCTTGCCCTTGTAGGTCTTCTTGCTCAGGGCCTCGGCGAAGTCATCCGTGGTGCCCACGAAGAACGCGTCGAAGGTGGCCTTGCCCTTGACGAAGTCCCCCTGCTTCACGTCCCTCAAGCCGGTCACCGCCTGCGCGAGCAGCTTCTTGAACTCGCCCACCGAGGCGTAGTCCGCCAGCCCCAGCACCGTCACCACCACGGCCTTGCCGTTCTGCTCCGAGCTCGAGAGATGATTCACGACCGCCTTGCGCACCTCGTCGACGATCTTCTGGCCCCGCGTCTTCGCGATGCTGTGCGCCGTCCGCTCGTAGGACACGCTCACCGACACGCCCTGGCTGTTGAAGCCGTCGCTCAGGTGCGCGATCTGCGTCCCTGAGTCCGTGGCGAACACCTTCAGCTCGAACTCACCCGTCACCGGGTAGTACCCGGAGAGCGGAAACGCGGCGTTCGGCGGCTCGTGACGCATCGTCACCGTACCCGTGATGATGTAGTCCGCGCTCCGCAGATCCTGGATGACCTTCTTCTCCGGAGTGAGCAGCGAGACTCCCGAGGACACCTCGAGCTTCCCAGCCGCGAATGCCGGGTCGATGATGCGCCACCCATCCTTCTGGAAGGTCTCCGCCAGGATCTGCGACAGGACGTTGGTCTGGGTAATCACCTTGTCGGGGCCCGCCGACTGCTCCTGCAGCACGATGAGCAGACGCCCACCCGCCAGCCGATCGATGAGCGCCCTGACCGCCTGCAGATCCCTGTCGAGCTGGGCGGTCCCCACCTGCGCGCGGACCTTGACCCTCACCACGCCCTTGTCCTCCTGCTTCTCCAGGACGTCGTACTTGCGCACGTAGCCGTCGCTCCGAGAGAGGATCCTGTCGCTGATGAGCTGGTTGTTCGCCGTCAGCGTCGTCGAGGAGACCAGCACCCCCACCACCTGCTCCACCGCCTCCCGCAGCGCCGCGTTCTTCGCGTCCTGGAAGGCCTTGTCGCGGTTGTTGTCCACGATGGCCGCCTCGCCCGTGGCCTCCTGGGTCACCAGCTCCGGCTGCTTGTCCCCCGCCAGCGCCACCGTGGCCGCCAGGTAGCAGAGTACCGTCAGCTTCAACGCGTTCATGTCCGCCCCCCTGGCGCTACTGCGTGACGATGGCCACCCGGCCCTCGGCCAGGAACGACGCGTTCGCTTCCGCCAGCTTCTTCAGCGCATCCTCGGCCAGCACCAGATCCGTACCCTGCAGCTGCGCCGCCTTCACCACCAGGGGCTTCTCGCCCACCAGCGCGCTCTTCTGCGCGTCCTCCAGGCTCTTGTACCAGGCCGCCACCGCCGCCGACTTCCGCGCCTCCGCCGAGAGGGCCTCCGCGCCGTAGATGGCCTTGCCCGCCGAGTCCAGCAGCCTCGGCGCCAGCACCGGCTTCGCGCCCAGCCCGCGCGCGTCCACCACCAGCCCCGTGTACTTCTTCGCGCCCTGCGTGTTCACCGCGATCGCCGCGTCCGGCGCCGACGGCAGCGCGGACATGAGCGCCGACAGCGGCACCTCCACGTCCAGCTCCACGCCGCTGTCCGAGTAGTAGCGCTTGTTGACCACCTTGAAGCCGCGGATGACTCCCTCGACGCGGCCCCGGATCTCCTCGCTGCCCATCGCATCACCCACCGTGCGGCCCGCGCTGATCTGCACGCCTCGGGCCTGCTCCAGCAGGTTGCGGAACGCGTCCATCTTCGCCGCGCGCTCGGCGCCCAGCCGCGCCTGGGCCGGGTTGGAGGCCTTCATGTCGGGCGCCCCCGCCCCCGTGGCCCGGAGGATCTGCCCCTCCCAGTTCACCCCTGCCTCGGGCTTCGCCGCGGCGGCCGCGGGGGCAGTGGGCTTCGCATCCTTGCCCTGGGCGACGGCCGCGAACGGCACGACCAGGGCCAGCATCCACAACGAGCACTTCACGGGGGCCTCCGTCCTCGCCAACGCGGCGAGTCGACGCGACTGAGTGGCGAGGCCATTCAATCGACCGGCTTCCAGCCAAGTCAAGGCGCGCTCCCGTGGGAACACGCCTGCTTGCCGCTGGTTGCGCCCCCTGACTCCAGCGCCACGACGCGGCGCGTCAGTTGCCGCTAGCGGACTTGCTGACGTACGCGTCGATCATCCGGCGGTGCCGCTCGGTGAGCAGCGTGAAGCGCACACCGGAGCGCTCGTGGCGAGCACGATCCAGCTCGGCCCACTCGCGCACCACCTCGCCCTCCGCGTAGATGACCTCTTCCGAGCCCGGGAGCTGGAACTGCAGGCCCACCCGCCGCGCGTTGTGCTGCGGCTCGATGAGCTGCGCGAGGCTGAGGCCCTCCTGGCTGATGTCGGAGGCGCGGGTCAGATAGGGCACTCCGCCCATGTACTTGTTCAGATAGATGTCGATGGGTGCCCGCTTCGCCTTGCGCTGCTCGCTCATCACTTCCCTCCCGTGTTGCAACAACCTGCTCTCGGTGTGAAGCAGGCTGTTGCGCAGGGTAGAGGCAATCGGAGATCTGGCAAGAAAACGGCCGGACGCCACGCGCGGTCACCTCTCGGGAGGCGGGGCGGGCAGGAGCTGGATTCCCCAGTGAAATCGCGCGCGATGGCTCATCGGGGGTCCTATAGTTTCGCGGCTCTTTTGAGGAGGAAGCATGCGAAAGACGTTGTTGTCGGCGTTGGTGATCGGCCTCATGGCCTCCACGGCGAATGCCCAGGGCAAGGCCAAGACTCCGCCCCCCGCGGCGCCGCCCCCCGCGTCGGCTCCCGTCCAGCTCCAGTCGGATGACGAGAAGACCATCTACGCGCTCGGCTACTCGTTCGGAAAGAGCCTCTCTCCCTTCAGCCTGAGCCCCGCCGAGCTGGAGATCCTCAAGAAGGGCCTCTCGGACTCCGTCGTCGGCACGGCCGCCGCCGTGGACGTCGACCAGTATTCCCAGCGCATGCAGGGGCTGGCCCGCGGACGGCAGGCCAAGGCCAACGAGGCCTACCTGGAGAAGGCGGCCCAGGAGAAAGGCGCCGAGCGGCTCCCCTCGGGCATCATCTACAAGGAGCTCAAGGCCGGCTCCGGCCCCAACCCCAAGCCCAAGGACACCGTGGGCGTCCACTACCGCGGCACCCTCATCACCGGTGAGGAGTTCGACAGCTCCTTCCGCCGCAACCAGGTCGCCGAGTTCCCCCTCAACGGCGTCATCTCCTGCTGGACCGACGGCGTCCAGAAGATGAAGGTCGGCGGCAAGGCGAAGCTCGTGTGCCCCGCCAGGACGGCCTACGGCGAGCGCCCGCCCCCGGGCTCGAAGATCCCACCCAACGCCGTGCTGGAGTTCGAGGTGGAGCTGGTGAGCATCCCCGGCGACACCTCCAAGCGGTAGCCCGGAGCGGCTCGGGGGCTTCTTCCAGCCCTGCCCTGCTGCTGCACCTCGCCGCCCCCTTCGAGAGGGCGGCGAGGCCCTGCGTCACTGCGTCGCTTCCGCCGCCGGCTACGGGCCGATGACGGTGAGGCGACCGATGCCGAAGCCGTTACGGCTCACCACATCCACGCCCGCGCGGGTGCGCAGCACGCCGTTGAACTGCGGGATGGCCGCCTCGAGGCCGTCGAAGACGGTCCCCGGCGTCGCCCCAGGCGCCAGCTCCAGCTTCAGCGTGTACAGCACGCTGCCCGCCGCGATCGTCGAGTCGATCGGCATCGAGCCCGCCCCGTCCGCCTTCTGGCTCTGGGCGGTGACCAGCACGCCCTGCATGGGCCCGCTGGCCGGCAGCACGGCCTTGGCAGCCATCGGGTTGCGCCCCGGAGGCAGCGCCGCGCCCGGCACGAACCCATCCGCCGCCAGACGCGCGCGAGTCACGTCCACCGGCAGGTTGAAGCCCACGCCGAAGCCCGTCAGCTCCCGCGCCGCCACCAGATCCAGCACCAGCTGGGTGTGGGTGGAGGCCGCGTTGCGCACCAGGCGGAGATCGCCCTGCGTGGGGTCCGTGTAGACGAACGCCGTGATGGCCGCGCCGACGTCGAAGCTGGCGCTGTCCTCCGTCACCTCGTCCAGCGTGGCGCGCAGGGTGTAGCCCGCGCCCTCCTTGCTCACCTGGAGGTCCGAGAAGGCCGCCCGACCGTTCGCCGCCGCCGCCGTGAGCGTGCCCGTCAGCTCGGCGCCGCTGGGGTTGTTGCCCAGCGCGATCGAGACGGTGCCCGAGGCCGTGGACGCCACGTTGCCGAAGGCATCGGCGATCTCGACCACCGGGCTCCGGTCCAGCTTCAGGTTCGACGGCCCGCCCAGGGGCTGGGTGACGAACGTCAGCTGCGCCGGCGCCGCGTGAACCACCGTGAAGGCGTTACCCGTCGCGTTGTCACCCCCGACGACCACGGAGCGCAGCGCGTAGTCGCCCGCCTTCTCCAGGCTCAGCTCGCTGAAGGTGGCCGTGCCGTTGGTGGTCGCCAGCTCCGTGGCGCCGCGCAGCGTCGCACCGGCGGGCGCGTTGGCCAGCTCGATGCGGACGGTGCCGGAGGCCAGGTTGCCGAACGCATCCTCCGTCACGACGGTCACCGCGGGAGACAGCGCCTCGCCCGCCACCGCGCCGGTGGGGCCGGCCGTGAGCGTCACGGTCTTCGCGGCGGCCGCGGACACATCCAGGGTGCCGCTCGTCGCGCTGGGGCCGCTGGCGCCCACCGTGGCCTGCAGGGTGTAGCTGCCCGCCTTGCGCAGGCTGAGGCCCGCGAAGGAGACCTGGCCCTCCGTGGTCGCCGCCTGGGTCGTGCCCAGGAGCACCGCCGTCGCCGGCGAGGTGGCCAGCGCGATCGTCACGGTGCCGCTGGCCGGGTTGCCGAAGGCGTCCGTCACGCGCACGCCGACCGCGGGCTCGAAGTCCTGGCCCGCCACCGCCGTGGTCGGCGCGGAGGTGAACTCCACCGAGGCGGCCGGAGCCGCCGCCACCGTGAAGGTCCCGCTCGTCGCGCTGGGGCCGCTGGCGCCCAGCGTGGCCCGCAGGGTGTAGGTGCCCACCTTCTGGACAGTCACGTCGCTGAAGGAGGCATCGCCCGCCGTGGTGCTCGCCTGCGTGGTGCCCACCAGCGTCACGCCCGTCGGCGGAGACACGAGCTCGAGGGTCACCGTGCCGTTGGTGGCGTTGCCGTACGCATCCTCCACGTGCACGGCAGGCGCCGGGGAGAAGCCCGTGCCCGCCGTGGCGCTGGAGGGCGCCGAGGTGAACGTCACCTTCGCCGCCGCGCCCGCCGCGATGTCGAACTCCTTGCTCGTCGCCGGGACGCGCTGCGCCGAGTTCGCCTCGAGGGTGTACGCGCTGCCGGCCTTCACCACCTCGAGGTCCGCGAAGGTCGCCACGCCCTTGACGAACGCCGTGCGCGCCGTGCCGGACAGGCTGGCGCCGCTGGCGTTGCCCAGCCGCAGCTGCACCTCGCCCGACGCGTCGTCGTCCAGGTTGCCGTGCAGATCGCGCGCCTCCACCTTCACCGTGCCCAGCGACTCACCCGCGGTGGCGCTGGACGGCTCGCCCGTGAAGGCCAACCACATGCCCTTGCCGGGCTTGACCTTGAAGGAGGTGCTCTCGGCCGCCGTGAGGCTGGCGCCGCTGAAGCGCAGGGTGAAGTCACCCGTCTTGTCGACCGTCAGGTTGGAGAAGCTGGCCAGGCCCTTGGACACCGTCGCGGTGCGCGTGCCGAGGATCTGCGCGCCGGTGCTCGCCGGATCCACCAGCGTGGCCGTCAGCTCGCCCGTGGCGCCCGTGGCCAGGTTGCCGCGGGCATCCACCACCCGCACCTGCACGGTCGGCGCGATGGGCTGCCCCACCGTCGCCTCGCTGGGGCCCGTGACGACCTGGAGGGCGCTGGCGGCGCCATGCACCACCGCGAAGGGGGCGCTCACCGCCTCCTTGCCCTCATGGGTGGCCTTCAGGACGTAGCCAGCGCCCGACTTCGGCACGGACACGTCCGTGAACGTCGCCTGGCCATTGGACAGCGGCTGGCGGAGCGTCCCCTCCAGCGTCGTGCCCTCGGGCCCGACGTAGAGCGACAGCTCCACCTCGCCCTTGGCGTCGGTGACGGCCTGGTTATCCCCGTTGCGCAGGGTGACCTGGATGCTGCCCAGGGCCTGGCCCGCGGTGCCATCCGCCGGCTGGGTGGTGAAGGACAGCGTCCGCTTGGACTCGTCCTCGCCGCACCCGACCAGCACCGCCAGCCCGACGAAGAGCGCGGGTAAGAGGTTCTTGAAGCGCAAGGTGGTCTGCTCCCGAATCATGGAATGGCTGTTCACGGCCGACCTCCGAAGCGCTGCAGCACCGCCGCGAGATCGGCGTCATCGATACCGTTCACCTGCCCCGTCAGGTCCTGGTTCCACTCGTAGAACGGAACCTCGGTGGTGGCGGGCGAGCTCCCCAGGCGGCTGGAGGTCGCCAGGATGTCCTGGAAGTCGATCTGGAGGTTGCGGTCCCAGTCGCCGTTGCCGTTCACGCCCTTGTCGGCCGTGGCGGACGGGTAGATCTCCCACAGGCCGCGGCCGAAGGTGGCCGCGCGGACGAAGGCGCCCGTCCGGCTGACGAACAGGTCCCTCACCCACACCATCGGCATGCCCGCGCCGAAGCGGTGCCACGTCTGGCCACCGTCCGTGGTGCGGTACACGCCGATGTAGTTACCCACGTAGATCGTCTGGTTCGTCGTGTCGCTCGGATCGTAGCGGATGACGTCCACGGGCAGGTTCGGCAGATCGCTGGTGCCGTTGCCCTTGAGCGGCTGCCACGTCTGGCCGCGGTCCTGGGTGATGAACACGTGGCCCATCGCGTCCGGAACCGGCGTGCCGGCGTTGGTGATCTCCGCCACGCTCGCCACGACGTAGACATCCCCCAGCGGCTTGCCGGTGGCGCCCGGCGGGAAGTCGATGCTGGAGGTGCTGAGGATGATCTCCTCGTTGGTGATCGAGCCGCTGTTGTCCAGGTCGACCGAGAGCAGGTTGCTGCGCGTCCAGGTGCACTCGTTGCTGGGCGTCGTCAGCGTGCAGTTGCTCGTCACGCGGAAGCGGCCGCCGCTGGTGGCCACGCCGATCAGGCCGTCCCACACGGTGGACGGGTACATGTTGCGGTGGGTGCCAGAGGAGCACGCGCCGCTGTCCAGCGGCCCCGACGGGTTGCCGAGCAGCTCCCACGAGTTGGTGGAGTAGAACGGGTCCGTCACGTAGCGCCACACGCCCTTGTCGGTGACGGTGAGGACCGCGGGACCGGTGGCCGCCGTCGCGGTGCGAATCGGCTGCACGCGCGTGTAGAACTGACCCGCCGTGCTGTCGCCCGAGCAGGGCAGCGTCGGGTAGTCGTTCGTGGGGCCGTAGACGAACCAGCTCTCGCCGCGGTTGCAGTCGTACGCGTCGGGGTCGCACACGCGGATCGACACGTTGTAGACCGAGCCCCAGTACACGCGATCGCCCGGAACCTCGGAGGCCGCGGAGCCGAAGCCGTCACCGCCGATGATCTGGTTGAACGAGGTGGGGAACTGCGGGCTGTCACGGAAGCGCGTGCCGTTGTCCTGCAGGCCGCCGTAGACCAGGAACGGGCTGCCCGTGTGCTCGTCGCCCGAGGCGATGTTGTAGAACAGGTGCGAGACGATGCCGCGGTTGGGGTAGTCCCAGCGGATGTTGCGGTCGATCACCGCCGCCGTCGTGAAGACGTTGCGCGACACGAAGAGGCCGCCGTCCGTGCCCGCGATGGCCATGTAGCTGCTGGGCGACAGGCGCACGATCTTCATCTCGTGGTAGTCGGCGTGCACGTACGGCAGGCGCCCATCCGCCGTCTGGCCGTTGTTGCCGGAGGGCAGCCAGTGCGCCACCAGCTCCCACACGGGGGTGGCCGCCGTGCCGTTCACCGTGCGGATCGCGCACAGCGAGCCGCCGATGAGGACGTTGTTGTTGTTGCCCGGATCCACGCCGACCGTCTGGTCGTACCAGGCCTGGCCGGTCTGCACGTTCTGGCTGCGGCAGTTGGTGCTGAGCGTGGGGTTGCGCAGCGTGCCCGTGACGTTCACGAACGTGGCGCCCGAGTCCGTGGAGCGCCAGATGCCCGCGCCGCTCGAGCCGTCGGCGGCGGCCACCTGGGCGTAGATGACGGTGGTGCCGTCCGCGGCGGGGGTGCCGCCGCCCATGTCGATGCGCGTCACGTTGGTGGCGGGCAGCGCGCCAGCCGCCGCGCGCGACTCCCAGGTGACGCCCGCGTCGCTGGAGGTCCAGATGTCGCCCGCGCCGGACTCACCGCTGGCCACCCAGCGGCTCACGCCGTTGATGGTGCCGGCGTGGACGATCGTCCAGACGCTCTCCTGCCCCTGGGAACCGGCGTTGGCCATGTCCACCAGCGTCCACGTCTTGCCGCCGTCCACCGAGCGGAACATGCCCCAGTCCGAGCCGGCCAGGACGATGTCGGAGTTGGCGGGATCCACCGCGATGGCCCGCACGCTCGTGGCCTTGCCCTCGCTGCCGCCGCTGGTCTCGGGGTAGACACCTTCCAGCCGCACCGGCTCCGACCAGGTGACGCCCCCGTTGGTGCTCTTGATCATGTGCCCGCTGGGCGAGTCGGTGAAGTCTCCCAGGCCGGCGTAGATCGTCTCCGGGTCGTTCGGGTCCATGGCGATGGCGCCGATGGCCAGGTTCCCGATCGTCTCGGTGATGGGGTACCAGACGGGGTTCTTCTCCTGGAAGGTGAACGTCTTCCAGATGCCGCCGCCGGACGTGGAGGTGTAGGCGATGTTCGCGTTGCCCGGGTGCACCAGGATGCCCGTGGTGCGGCCCGAGTCCACCTGCAGGTACTCGGTGCCGTTGAACTGGAAGCGCGCGTCGGTGGGGCCCAGGTTGACCCACTGCTTGCCCGGCGTCTGCAGCACGGAGAGCGGCGCGGCGTCCTTCGCCCGCGGATCGATGGCCTGGTTCTTCGGCATCAGGTCCGACCAGCGCTGCGCCTCACGCCGCGCGATGCGCGCCAGCTGATCCGCGGAGTCCGGCGACTTCTCGCCGTAATAGTTGCGGTTGGCCATCTTGCGCAGCAGCGCGTCGTCCGAGACTTCCTCCTCGGCGCCCTCGGCCTCGTTCTCCACCAGCGCCGCGGAAGCGCGAGGAGTGAGCACATAGGGGCTCTCCTTGTCGCCCGTCTGGACGAAGTCGGAGAGCTGCATGCGGTGGGTGGCGTCACGCCACCGCCGGTAGGCACTCACGCCCGTGGGAAGCAGGGCTGCGGAGATGCCAATACCAGCGATGGCTCCTACGAGGATTCGTTTATGCACGGGCAAGCCGAATCTCCTTGGGAGACCCAATGGGGGATGAGGGCTCGCAGCGTAATGAAAATGTCAGCTGGAAGGCAAAGCCAAGCCTTGCCTCCGACTTGCCCGTGAATCGCGACTACCGAGCGAGAGCAGCTTCCGTGGCGCGCAGCAGCGGGTCGGCGCTGACGGGCGAGCCGGTGGCATTCACCATCCACTGATCCGGCGTCACCGCGCCGTAGCGGGCCATGCGCTCGAACTCCGCGCCCAGCGGGCCCTTCTTCTTCATCTGCTCCTCGATCTGGAACGCGATGAGGTGCCCCAGCGGGTAGTCGGGCAGGTACATGGGGTAGGCGATCATGTGGCTGTAGATGCCCAGCAGCGGCGTGCCCTGCCCTCCCAGCACCGGCGCGTAGTAGCGATCCCACGTGTCCTTCGCGATCGCCACCGTCGCGTCCCGCAGCTGCGCGGGCGTGGCGTCCGGGTGCTCGTACAGCCAGTGCCAGACGGCAACGTCCACCAGTGCGACTCCGGCGATCTCCCACGTGGCCCAGAAGTCGTTGAGCACCCGCTCCTTCTCGGCGGCGGCGTCCGGCCTGCCCAGCCCCAGCAGCTCCTGATCGCGCGCCTGGAAGACGAAGGCGAGCGCCTCCGTGAAGGCGTTGTTGGGCACGCCCTGCAGCAGCGTGTGGTCCACGTCATAGAGCGAGAACACCTGCTCCACGTTGTGCCCCAGCTCGTGCACGGCGATGTTGTAGCCCTTGTAGTTCATCCCGCCCTTCTCCACCCGGGTGCGCAGGCGGGGGAAGTCTCCGCGCCGCGTGGCCGGCATGGCGTGGCCCGCCCCGCGCGAAGGGTCCACGCGGATGCGCTCGGACAGGTACGTGGCGCGCTCCTTGGTGAAGCCCAGCCCCTGGAGGATGCGGGGGATGTCCTTGGCGAACGCCTCCGGCGTCGGGTAGCGCTGGCGCGTCATCTTGTCGAGCTCCGCCTCCGAGCGCGAGGAGCCCGGCCGGAACCCGTTGAACCACAAGTCCTGCGGCTCCAGCTTGCGCCCCAGCCGCTGCTCGATGAGCTGCGCCACCCGGGGCACCAGCGGCGAGGTGAGCACCTGCGTCAGCAGCGCCTTCACCCGCTCCTCGGGCAGCTCGCGCTGGAACTCGAAGGTGCGGGCGATCTGCGTGGGCGCCACCGGCACGAAGGGGTCCACCTTGCGCGCGGCGTGGAAGTGGGCGAGCAGCCGGGCGTAGCGCGTGTCCGGCTCGGGCGCCGTGGCCACCTGGGCCGGGCGCGCGGGGGCATCCGCCTCCACCGTGTCCGCGGGCGCCACCGTGACGGCGTTGGTGAACGGATCCCAGTCCACCCGCGGGTTGTCGATCACGGCCGCCGGGATCGACTGCGTGACGATGCGCTCCATCACCTTGACGATCAGCCGCTGCCTGGCCTGCCCCTGCGCCTTGTCCGCGTAGTTGGCCTTCAACTCGTCTCGCAGGTTCCAGTGGCTGATGAGGCGCAGCCCCTTGGGGAACAGCCGCTTGCCGTCCTTGCCGTCCACCACGTGGTGCATCCACACGTTGTACTCGGCGATGTACAGGTCCGCCTCCGCGCCCGCGCGGGAGACCTGCTGCTGCACCTCGGCGGGCACGCGCTTGTAGAAGCGCCCGGCCAGCCGCGCCTCGGCCCACTGCCGGCGCGTGTAGTCCTTGGCGTGCGCGGTGCGCTCGGCCAGCGTGGTGAGCGGGAAGTTCAACAGCACCACGAAGCCGATCTTCGACTTGAAGAGATCCTCGGTGACGTTCGCGCTGGGATCGTACGCGGCCAGCAGCGGATCCACCGGCAGCAGCGGCCCCACGTCGATGTCCGTGGCCCAGCGCAGCTCGCGGCCCACCTCGTTGAAGTGGCCATCCAGCTGCTCGAAGATGTGCTCGAGCCGCGCGAAGGTGGCGTCCAGCTTCTTCGGATCGGCCAGGAAGTGCTCGCGGACGAAGGCCGCCATGTCCCCGTCCTCCGGGCGCCACTGCGCGGCCACCTGCTCCACGCCGCGCTCGATGCGCGCGCGCTGGGCCTCGCCGTGCTGCTTGACCAGCTCCGCCTTCAGGGCGGTGGTGTCCGGCTTCTTCGTGGGCGTGGCGGCGGACGCGCCGGAGGGAGAGGTCATGGGTGAGGCCTCCGAGGCGGCGGGGGCTGGAGCGCTCGTGGGCTCAGCGGCGCCCGAGGCGGCGCCCGGTGGAGTGGACGCACAGCCAAGCATCGTGAGCAGGGGGAGCAGGCGGGCGCAGCGGGGCAGAAACGATCGCAAGCAGGGCCTCCAGAAAACGACGAGGGCCCGACCCTCTCGGATCGGACCCTCATGCGCAACGAAGAACGAGAGCCAGAACTACGCGGCGCGCACGTTCTGGGCCTGCAGGCCCTTGGGGCCGCGGGTCACCTCGAAGGACACCTTCTGCCCCTCCTGCAGGGTGCGGAAGCCATCCATGTTGATGGCGGTGTGGTGGCAGAACACGTCCTCGCCACCCCCGTCCTGCGTGATGAAGCCAAAGCCCTTCGCATCGTTGAACCACTTCACGGTACCAGTAGCCATTGCCGTCTTCTCTTCTTCTTTCTTCACGGACGCGGAAATCGCCGTCCGGTCCCTACGAGCAAATCCCGATAGAGCAAGGAGAATGTAAGCTGGCCTTCCACTCGTGTCTACACGGGAAAGCTACCAACCACACGTCTGTCCCTTGTTCTGCTCCTGCAGCCACTGGCGGAGCGGGGCGAAATACTCGATGAGCGGGGTGGCATCCATCTGGCGCTGGCCCGTCATGGCGGCCATGGCGTCCTGCCAGGGCTTGCTGGCCCCCATCTCCAGCATGGCCTGGAGCCGCTTGCCCGCCTCCTTGTTCCCATACACGGAGCACTCGTGGAGCGGGCCCTTGAAGCCGGCCGCCTCGCACATGGACTTGTGGAACTGGAACTGGAGGACGCGCGCCAGGAAGTAGCGCGTGTACGGGACGTTGGCCGGCACGTGGTACTTGGCGCCCGCGTCGAAGCTCTCCTCGGTGCGGCTCACCGGCGCGGTGATGCCCTGGTACTTCTCGCGCAGCGCCCACCAGGACTTGTTGTAGTCGGCCGGCGACGTCTTGCCCGCGAAGATGTCCCAGCGCCACTGATCGATGACCAGGCCGAAGGGCAGGAAGGCCACCTTCTCCAGCGCGTCCTTCAGCTGGAGGTTGATGAGGTTCTTCTCGTTCTTCGGCACGTCCTTCAGCAGGCCGATCTGCTTGAGATAGCCCGGGGTGATGGACAGGGTGATGGCGTCGCCGATGGCCTCGTGGAAGCCGTCATTGGCGCCCGACTGAAAGAGCACCGGGAGCGTGTAGTAGTAGGTGAAGTAGTAGTTGTGCCCCAGCTCGTGGTGGATGGTGACGAGATCCTCCTCGGTGGGCTTGATGCACATCTTGATGCGCAGATCGTTGTTGAACGTCACGTCCCACGCGCTGGCGTGGCAGACCACGTCCCGGTCGCGCGGCTTGGTGAACATGGAGTTCTTCCAGAAGCTCTCCGGCAGCGGCTTGAGCCCCAGCGAGGTGAAGAAGCCCTCGCCCGTCTTCACCAGCTTGATGGGATCGTAGGCCTGCTTCTTGATGGAGGCCGTCACGTCCAGGCTGGCCTGGCCGGGGTACGGCTCCACGAGCGGATAGATGTTGTTCCACTCCTGGGCCCACATGTTGCCCAGCAGGTGCGCCGGGATGGGCTTGCCGGCAGGCACCTTGTCCGCGCCGTACTTCTTGGAGAGCCGGCCGCGCACGTAGCAGTGGAGATCGTCGTACAGCGGCTTGACCTGGCCCCACAGCCGCTGGACTTCCTTCTCGAAGGCGTCGGGCGGCATGTCATAGGCAGACTTCCAGAGGTCACCCGAGTTGGCGAAGCCGATCTCCTTGGCGCCCTCGTTGCCCAGCGCCACGAAGCGCTCGTAGAGCGGGCGCATGGGCGGGGAGATGCTGTGCCAGCCGGACCACGCGTCGAGCAGCTCGTCGTAGTTGCGGCTGGTGGACATCACGTCCTCGAGCTCGCCCAGATCGCGGCAGGACTCCTTTCCGGCCTTGTCCTTCTTGCAGTACTTGCCCTTGCCGTAGGCGCCCTCGAGCTTGGCGGCGAGGCCCGTCAGCTCGGCGCGCTTCTGCGGATCCGAGGGCGCGGCCAGCGGGGCGTTGACGCGCAGCAGGTGCAGGGTACGCGCGGTGGCCGGGTCCAGCTTCAGGCCGTCGAAGCGGCGGGAGTCCTTGATGGCCTGGTTCATGTAGCCGAGGACTTCCTCGTTGATCCACGCCGCGTTCTGCTCGGTGTCGTCGGTGATGTACGTGGACTTGATCCACTCGGCGGTGGCCTGCCTCACCAGGAGCCGCTTGAGGTCCGCGTTGACGCGCTCCGCGAACTTCCGGGCCTCCTCGGCGGTGGCCTTGCCCTGGTTGGAGGGGATCGCGGGGCCTTGCCCCTGAGCCGCCGCAGGCAGAGCGGACAGCAAGGCGGCCGCGCAGGCCGCACGCAGTGTGGACAGCAGGGAGTGGTGTCGAATCATGGCGGGCGACCCTAGAGGAACCGCCGCCTGAAGGCATCCTGAAACGTCGGGTCCAGCACGGGGTGTCGACAAGGCCTACGACTGCGGGAGTACAGGCAGGGCCCCCTCACTGGCCGTAGGTAAGCCGTTGGGGACATGGCTTTCCAACCAGGCACACGCTTCGATCGATATGAGCTCGTCTCGCGACTCGGCCACGGAGGAATGGCCGAGGCATGGAGGGCTCGCCTGCTGGGAGAAGCCGGCGTCACCAAGCCCGTGCTCATCAAGAAGGTCCTGTCCGAGTACACGACGGACGAGGCCTTCATCGCCATGTTCATCAGCGAGGCGCGCATCTCCGCCACGCTCTCCCACGGCAACATCGCGCAGGTCTACGACTTCGGACGTACGGACGGGGACTACTTCCTGGCCATGGAGTACGTGGACGGGCAGCCGCTCAACCGCATCATCAAGTGCGCGCAGCGCCTCGGGTTGTCCGCCATCCCCGTGCCGTTGGCCTGCTTCATCGTCGCGGAGATCTGCCGGGGGCTTCACTATGCCCATACGCGCAAGGATGGCAGCGGCAACCCGCTGGGGATCGTCCATCGGGACATCTCTCCCGACAACGTGCTCGTCAGCTATGAGGGCCAGGTCAAGATCGTCGACTTCGGCATCGCCAAGGCTCGCGAGATGCGCGAGTTCAAGACCGAGCCAGGGATCGTCAAGGGCAAGTTCCTCTTCTTCTCACCCGAGCAGGCCATGGGAGAGGAAGTCGATGCCCGTACGGACGTCTGGGCAACCGGGGTCGTGCTGTACCAGCTGCTCTGTGGGACGCTTCCCATCGAGGGGCCGCAGCACCTGGCGTTGACCCGGCTCATCCGCGGTGAGTTCCCGCCTCCTCGCGAGCTGAATCCGGCGCTCCCCCCGGAGCTGAGCGACATCGTCATGCGGGCCCTGTGTGTAGAGCGCGAGCAACGGTTCGAGTCCTGCGATGCGTTCGAGGACGCCCTGGTCGGCTTCCTCAACACCCTCTCGTCCCGCGTCTCCTCCACCTCCCTGTCCCACTTCGTCCAGGAGATGTTCCGTGAGGATCTGACCCGCGAGGGCAAGGTGGTCCAGGTTCCCGCTTCGTTCCTGGAGCAGCTCGCCCGGTGGAAAGGGAGTGCGGCGCTTACGATCAGCATGCGGTCGCCCGTCTCGCTGATGACAACGCCGGTGAAGCCGACCGTCCGCTCGTCGCCTCTGACTCTCGTCCCTTCCTCCCTTCCGGCTACCGTCCCTTCCTCGGTTACCACCGCCGCTTCCGCTCCATCCTTCTCCAAGCGCTCGGCACTGATCTGGGGCGTAGGCGCGGGTGTGGTGGTTTCAGGTCTGTTCCTGGCCATTGCGTTGATGGTGCTGGGGAAGCCGAGAACTCCCCTGGACACTCAGCCGCCGCAGAGCCCTCCCGCGAGCCAGAAACCGTCCCCTCCTCCACCGAGCACTCCGGCTCAGACAGTTCCCTCGCAGCCCTCAACCGCGGTCGTGCAGGCCCCGCCTGACAAGACCGAGCAGCCATCGGAGCCAGCCGCTCCCGCTGCCAACGTGGCTGCAGCCTCCCCGAGCCAGGAGGAACTCAAGACTCAGCATCCGGCGCCGTCCGCAAAGCCCTCCACCGCCCCGAGCCGGGCTTCGAAGGCCGAAGCGCTGAGGGAGGAGGCAGACAAGGCCATCGATGAGAAGAACTTCCTCGCGGCCGCGAACCTCAGCGAGAAGTGCATCCAGTTCGCCCCGATGAACCCCGAGTGTCATCTGCTGTCGGGGGCCGCGCACGCCGGCCTGGGTCAGGCAGGCAAAGCCGTCGAGCGGTACCGCTCATTCCTCAAATTGGCTCCGAAGCACAAGCTCGCGGCAGAGGTCACCGAGAACCTGAAGCTCTTGGAGGCCCGCCTCGCAAAAGATGCGCGCCAGTTGTACAAAGATGCGCGCCAGCTCTACAACGAGAAGAAGTATCCGGAAGCTCTGAGCCTGGCGGAACGATGCCTCTCACTCGAGAGCAAAAACGCCGACTGTCACATGGTCGCGGGAGCGGCCTATTCCTTTCTGGGGCAACTCGACAAAACAGTCCGTCACTACCAGACCTTCTTGAGCCTGGCCCCGAACCACAAGCTGGCACCAGCCATCCGGGAGAAGCTGGAGCAACAAGCGAGCAAGAAGGGCTCGGACACACCGCAGCCATGAGACTCCTGCCTCCCCCTGCCTGCTCCCAGTCCTAGCGGGCGTCCCGCAGCCGACCTCGCGCTGGACTGCTCGGCGTTACAGCTTGAAGTCATGCTGCTGGGACTGACGGGAGATCCTCACTGGCCCGCCTCCGCCGAGGCTCTCGCGGACGCGCGTCGTTTCCTGGAGCGCCAGAAGGACCGACACGTCCTCGTGGCTCCTTATCCAGATGTGGATGGGCTCGCCTCCGGAGTGCTTGCCCTGAGAGCGCTCCGGACGCTGGGGGCTCGCACCACCTCCCGTCTCCCAGGCAAGGGAGAGGATGCCCACTCCCCTCCCTTCCGGGGACGCATGAGTCTCGTCGGTGCCGAGGCGCTGGTGGTGCTCGCCATGGGCAACCGAGCCGCGCCCATCCTCCCGGACCTGCCCACGCTCATCGTCGATCACCACCCGACAACCGAGTTCCCCGAAGGCGCTCAGGTCCTCTCCAGCCATGGCCATGAGCCCGTCGTCCCCAGCAGCCTGCTCACCTATGCCCTCGTCTCTCCTTTGATCATCCCGGGCCCCCTGGAGTGGCTGGCCGTCCTGGGCACCGTGGCGGAGCTCGGCCCCGACGCTCCCCTGCCCTCGCTCAAGGACGCGCTGCGTCGTGCCGGCCGCAAGGCCGTGACCGAGGCCGTCGCCCTGCTCAACGCGGCGCGGCGCTCCACCCACTTCGCCGCGTCCCTGGCGCTCGAGGTGCTCATGCGCGCCGGCAGCGCCTCCGACATCGATGAGGGCCGAGTCCCCGGCGTCGATGCGCTCCGCGACTGCCGCCTCGAGGTCCAGCGCGAGGTGGCCCGCTGCTCCAAGACACCTCCCCGCATCGCGGGCAACGTGGCGCTCCTCCTGTTCAGCTCCGGTGCCCAGGTCCATCCCCTGGTGGCGATCCGCTGGGCCCAGCGCCTCCCCGAGCACATCGTCATCGCCGCCAACGCGGGCTACCTCCCCGGCCGCGTCGACTTCGCCCTGCGCAGCCGCGAGCCTCGCGACCTCATCGCCTTCCTGCGCGGGCTCGACCTGGCCCCCGTCGAGGGCGACTTCGCCCACGGCCATCCCCATGCCACCGGAGGCAGCCTCTCCTCCCGGGACTTCCTCCGCCTCACCGAGGCGCTCGGTTTCCGAGGACTCCAGGCCCACGACGTGGAGCGGCGAGGCGTCGCGCCAGGCTGAGCCGCGAGGAACTCTCGCCCATATATAAGGAGGGGGATGCCCCAACCCTCCTTCGTCCTCCCACTCCTCCTGGTCTCCTCACTCCTGGCCTGCTCCAGCGACTCCGACGAGTGCGACCCGTTCACCTTCGAGCAGGCTCCCGAGGCCTCCACCACGCACGTGCTGTGCTCCAGCACCACCTGCGGCAACGGCCTGAATCCGCCCACCGCCGGCCCTCACTGCTCCGCCACCCTCTCCTGCCAGACCTACACCGCCGAGCAGAACCCCTGCATCTGGCTGCACAACCTGGAGCACGGCCACGCCGTCTTCCTCTATGACTGCCCCGACGGCTGCCCCGACGAGGTCGCCAGGCTCGAGCAGGCCCGGAACGAGGCCAAGGTCGGCTCCAATGGTGTCCGCCGGGCGCTGATCACCCCCGCCTCCGGCCTGCCCCACCGCATCGCCGCCATCCTGTGGCGCCGCGCCTATCTGGCCGACAGCGCCGACCCCGCCGCCCTCCGGTGCCTCCTCCGATTCCAGGATCAGGACGCCCCGGAACCCGGGCTTGCCTGTTCTCCCTGACCTTATTTCCTGAGAGATTCCGAGGTCTTGACCCCACACCCCACCACAGGTGGGGCCGGGTGATCCTTTGTGATTATCGAGAATGAAGAAACAATTCCCCCGTCCTCCCGATGATTCAGGGAATTCCCTAATCCTGAGAGCGTGAAATTCATGGTTGCTCCGGTTCAAAGCAGTGGCAGCAGTACATCAAGCTCGTCAGCGGGAGACTCCGCGGCAGCCGCAGCCGCAGCCGCAGCCGAGGCTGCCCGTCGCGCCGAGGCCGCCCGGAAGGCCGCTGAAGCGGCTCGCAAGGCAGCAGAGGCCGCCGCAGCCGCGGCCAAGGCCGCCAAGGCCGCCGCCGAGGCCCAGCAGCAGGCAGCGGCGAAGGCCGCCCAGGCCGCCAAGAAGCCCAACCAGACCCCCGCCGAGGCCAAGAAGTCGGCGGATGCGTCCAAGGCCGCCGAGAAGTCCGCGCAGCAGAGCGCCACCAAGGCCACCAAGGCGGAGCAGGCCTCCCAGGCCGCCGCCAAGAAGCTGCAGTCGGCCGAGGAGAAGGTGGCCACCTCCGCCAAGCAGGCCGAGAACCTCATGACGCGGGCCAACAAGCTCGCGACCAAGGAGAAGGTCCAGGGCCCCGCGCCGTTCTCCGAGAAGCAGATCAACGACATCAAGGCCAAGCCGAACGAGATCGCCTCGGCCTTCGAGGGCGCCTCTTCCGCCAAGAAGAGCGAGATGCAGAAGCTCCTCGGCACCGAGGCCTCGCCCTCCCAGGCCGAGACGCAGAAGAAGATCAACGCCGACAAGCAGTACGAGCTGCTCTCCAGCAAGCCGGAGAACCGCGAGACGCTCGACAAGCTGGGCATCAAGAGCGGCAATGATCTGTCCAAGTTCGGCGACCAGCTCGAGGTCCAGGCCAAGTCGGGCGGCGCCGCCGATCCGAAGCTGGCCGAGGTGAAGGACAAGGAGGCGCTCACCCGCGTCATCCAGGCCGCCGGCGAGACGCGCACCGACGAGGCGTCGAAGAAGACGTTCAAGGATCCGGTGTTCGCCCAGACGGTCGCCGAGGGCCAGACGCCCCAGGAGGCCAGGGAGGTCTCCGAGGGCGCCCAGAAGCTGGGGCTCACCGAGCGCGAGGCCACCAACCTGGTGCGCTACCAGGGCGCCCGCAACGCCGTGCGCACCCTGTTCAAGGAGCCGCCCGCCTCGCCCGCGCAGAAGACGTCGGCGCTGCTCGCCCTTGGCCAGCAGGCCGGCAACATCTTCCCGCCCGAGACGCTCCGCACGAAGCTGGGCGACATCGGCAACCGCGTCTACGGCAACGCCCTGCCGGGCGCCAAGGCGCTGGCGGACTCGATCGCCGCCTTCAGCGATCCGAACGCCAGCGGCCAGGCCAAGGCCAAGGCGGCTCTGAGCCTGGCCACCGCGGCCAAGAACACGCTGGGCGCCGAGGTCTTCAAGGACCTGGCTCCCGAGCTGCGCAAGGCGGACGGCCCGCTGCGCGCGGCGGGCGCGGCGCTCACCCTGTTCGACCCGAAGGCCAAGCCGGAGGACCGGGTCATCGCGGGGCTGCAGCTGGCCGCCGAGCTCCCGGGCGTCGGGCGCGACCTCAAGCAGCTCAAGGATCTGCTCACCGAGGCGCGCGTGCCGAACCCGGAGGCCATCATCCAGGGCGGCGCGGACCTGCAGGACTCCACGCTGCGCAACCTCCCGCCCGAGGTGCAGTCGCGCCTCAACCCGGGCCAGGTGGCGGACATCGCCCAGGCGGCCGACAAGGTCGACGCGGGCGAGCTGGGCAAGGCCCTCCAGAACGTCTCCGATCCGGCGGCGCTCGATGAGGTGCTCAAGCAGGTGAAGAACGCCCCGGACGGGGATGCGGCCACCAAGTTCCTGAAGACCGCCGCCGCGCTCGATCCGAAGCTGGCCAACGAGGCGCTCAAGAACCCCCAGATGGCCGAGAAGCTGGCCAGGCTGGGCACCACGCTCATCGACGATCTGAACAGCCCCATCAACCAGCTCGGCGACGTGCTCAAGGCGGTGAAGACGCCCGAGGCGCTCGGCAACCTCACCGACAAGCTCGCCGCCATGAATCCGCCCGGCGACGCCAACAAGCTGGGCAAGGTCCTCAAGGGCCTGGACAAGGACGAGCTCGACAAGGTCCTGAAGAACTCGGACTCGCTCGACAACGTCGCCAAGATGGTCAAGGGGCTGGACGACGGCGCCGTCGACTCGCTGGCCCGGACCATGAAGAACATGGACGCCGGCGCGGTGGACGCGCTGTCCAAGCTCGGCTCCAAGGTCCCGCCGGAGCTGCTCAGCAAGACGATGGGCCTGCTCAAGCCGGTGCTCGAGAAGGTGGACAGCCGCCTCATCGGCGAGGGCTTCAAGCTGCTCGACAAGATCGTCGGCAAGATGGGCGTGCCGCTCACCGCGGACGTCGCCGGCAAGGTCTTCAAGAACATCGCGAAGATCGTCCCGGCCGTGGGCGCCATCCCGGGCCTCGTGGATGCCGTGAAGCTCGGCAAGGAGTCGATTGAGCTTCGCGACAAGAACAAGGACCTGGGCTACCTGGCCCTGGTCGGCTCCAAGCTGAACGCGGTGGACTCGGTGGCGGGCCTGGTGCTCGACGCGACGGGTGTCGGCGCGGCGGTGGACCTGGCCGCTGGCGCGGTGTTCGGCATCGCCGAGCTGGCGCTGGACATCGGCCTGTCCTCCGAGAAGGCCAAGATGGAGGCGGCCCAGGCGGAGGGCAAGGAGTACGAGGCTCCGGACTGGGTGAAGGGCGTCAACCTGGTGGGCGCGGCCGCGCAGGGTCCGGCGGGCGCGTTGGACCTGGTGGCCTACTACGGCCCGAAGGAGGCCTTCGAGCTGGCCAAGTGGGGCCTGGAGAAGGGCGGCGAGCTGGCCAAGAAGGGCCTGGAGCTGATCGAGAAGGTCGGCGGCCCGTTCGTGGAGTTCGCCGCGGACGCGGTCGGCGCGCTCAAGAACGCGGGCGAGGCCGGCGTCGAGGCCCTGGAGACGCTGGCCAAGGGCGGCTCCGAGTTCGCCAAGAAGGCCGCCGAGGAGGCCGGCGAGGCGCTGTACGACATGGCCAAGACGTCCGGTGAGGCGGCGAAGAAGGCCGCCGAGGCGATTGGCCGCGGCGTCGAGGCTGGCGCCGACTGGGCCAAGGAGGCGGCCACCGAGCTGCTCAAGGACGGCGTGGGCGCGATGAAGGATGTCGCCAAGGCCTGGGCCGACAACCTCACCGACGGGGCCAAGGCCGTCATCGACGGGCTCGAGAAGCTGGACGACCTCGGCGTGGAGGCCCTGAAGGATCTGTCGTCCGCGGGCGGCGAGCTGGCGGACTACAGCGTCGGCAAGCTGAAGGACCTGGCCGAGTCCGGCGTGGACGCCGCCAAGGACGCGCTCAACGGGCTCAAGGACCTGGGTGGCAAGGTCGGCGATCTCGCGGGCAGCGCGCTCGACGGCCTGGGCGACCTCGTCAGCTCGATCAACCCCCTCGACTGATCCTCGAGGGTGAAGCACCGGCGTGGGGGAGCGAAATCCCGTCGCTCCCCCACCCCGAGAAAAAATTCAAACGCCGCGTAGACCGAATGAAGCGCCCACGCGTTCGAGTCACATCTCTTCGAACGCGGAGCCTCATTCCATGTCCCAGTCCACGCTGCGCCGTCTGTCCCGCTGGGGAAGCACCCTCCTGACCCTGAGCCTGGTCCCCGGCTGCGTCTCCCGGAGCGCCCCGGAGGCGGCCGTGGCCCAGACCGAGTCCCTGGCTCCTCACGCCGACCGGATGAAGCAGTCCGAGTTCGCCGCGCGGGAGAAGAGCGAGGCCCCCGCGCCGAGCACCCCGGCCGAGGCCAGGCCCATGGCGGTGGCCGCGCCAGCCCCCATGGCCGAGCCGGCCCAGCCCCTGATGGCCCCTCCGCCCCCGCCTCCGCCCGCGCTCTTCCGGGCCGAGCCGGCGAAGCGGGCGCTGGGTGCGGCCTCCGGGAAGAAGCACATGTCGCGGGAGTTCGCGACGGGAGAGGCCCATGCCCTGGACGACATGGATGGAGTGAGCGCCCCGGAGGGAGGCAACACCTTCGAGGCGCACGCGCCCAACCCCTTCACCGACGCTCGCGAGGACGCGCTCTCCACCTTCGCGGTGGACGTGGACACCGCCTCGTATTCGCTGGCGCGGCGCTACCTGACGCAGGGCAGCCTGCCCCCGGCCGAGTCCGTGCGCGTGGAGGAGTTCGTCAACTACTTCAAGTACCGCTACGCCCCGCCGCGGAAGGGGGCCTTCACCGTGCACCTGGAGGGCGCGCCCTCCCCGTTCGGCGGCGGCCGTCACTTCCTGCGCGTGGGCGTGCAGGGCAAGGTCGTCTCGCGCTCGGAGCGCAAGCCGGCGCACCTGGTCTTCCTGGTGGACACCAGCGGCTCCATGCAGCCGCAGGACCGGCTGCCGCTGGCCAGGGAGGCGATGAAGATCGCCGTGAAGAACCTCAACGAGCACGACACGGTGGCCATCGTCACCTACGCCGGCTCCACGCGGGACGTGCTGCCGCCCACGCCGGCCACGGACCATGAGCGCATCTACGCGGCCATCGACTCGCTGCAGTCCGGCGGCGGCACGGCCATGGGCTCGGGCATGGAGATGGCGTACCGCCACGCGGTGAAGAAGGCCTCCGGCAACACGGTGTCCCGCGTCATCGTCCTCTCGGATGGGGACGCCAACATCGGCCGCAACGTCACGCCGGGCGCCATCCTGGAGAGCATCCGCAACTACGTGGCCGAGGGCGTGACGCTGTCCGCGATCGGCTTCGGCATGGGCAACTACCGCGACAACATGATGGAGAAGCTGGCGGACCAGGGCAACGGCAACTGCTTCTACGTGGACAGCTACCAGGAGGCCAGGAAGGTCTTCGAGACGCAGCTGACCGGCACGCTCGAGGTGATCGCCAAGGACGTGAAGGTGCAGGTGGAGTTCAACCCGGCGGCGGTGCGGCGCTACCGGCTGGTGGGCTACGAGAACCGGAACGTGGCGGACCGGGACTTCCGCAACGACAAGGTGGATGCCGGCGAGATCGGCGCGGGCCACAACGTCACCGCGCTGTACGAGGTGGAGCTGACCGGCGAGCAGGAGCCGCTGGCCACGGTGCGCATCCGCGCCAAGGAGCCCAACGGCACCGAGGCCGCCGAGCAGCTCTTCCCGTTCGAGCGGAGCCAGCTGCGCTCCTCGGTGCAGGCCGCGTCGTCGGACTTCCGCTTCGCGCTGGCGGTGGCGTCCACGGCGGACATCCTGCGCCACAGCCCCTCCGCGGAGGGCTGGAGCCTCGTCACGGCTCGCAAGCTCGCGGAGGGTGCCACCGAGGGCCAGGCCGAGCGCGCCGAGTTCGTGAAGCTCGTCACCCAGGCCCAGGCGCTCATGGGCGCCTCCGCCGCGCGGTGAGCCGCCCAGGGTAGTGGGGTGAATACCCGCCTGCCGCTCTCCATCCTGGAAGGGGCCCTCCGTCGGCTCAGCCCGGTTCGCCCGCCTCGGGAGCAGCGGCGGGCGCGGCGGCGGGCGCGGCGGTGGCCAGCTGCGCCTCCTTCTTGCCCTCCGGCACCTTGAAGCCGACATACGTCCCGGAGCTGATGCCCATCAGGCCCAACAGCGTCGAGCTGAACTCCGGCATCGCGAGCCCCTTGTAGACCGAGGTGCAGAAGATGATGCCGAGCACCAGCGTCCAGACGAAGAGCTGGAAGCGGTAGAGGCTGAGGTTGCCGGTCTCATCCGTGAGCACGTCGTTCAGGAAGCCCCGGGTCTCCAGCGGCTTGCCGGCCTCGGCGGGCACGGCGCTGGAGCCCTGCAGGGCCAGGGGCTGCTTGCTCTTGTCGATCAGCGACGAGGCCAGCGCCGTCCCCGTCCCGATGCCCAGCAGCGCCAGCACCGAGTCCGTGATCGTGTCCAGCTCCCCGTTGATCATCCAGATGAAGACGTAGGCCACGACCACGAGGAAGAACCAGAAGGCCATCTGGAACAGCGCGAGGTTGTAGGGCCTCCTCGTGACGGGCACCGTCGGCGAGCCGCTGCGGATCAGCCCGCCCTTCCGGCAGAGATGGAAGAAGATCAGCCCCGCGGCGAGCAGCACTCCACTGAAGAGGAACAGCATCGGCCGAGGGATGATCTCGAGCTGGAAGTTCGTCACGCTGCTCGAGATGGAGAACTGATCGGTCGAGCCCACGCTGATGCTGACCGGGCGCAGGTAGCGGGACGGACTGCCGAGCAGCACGTGCCAGGTGTCATCCGACTGGGGCGTGCGCAGCAGCCGGTAGCGCACGTGCCCGCTCCCCACGTCGCAGGAGATGGGCTGCAGGCCCTTGATGGCCATGCCATCGATGAAGAGGATGAGCCCGTTGCAGTTGTTGCTCGTCTGCTGCAGCAGGCTCGCGAAGTTCTGCACGTGGATGGAGATCTGGTCGTTGAGGTTGGCGATGTTC
This sequence comes from Hyalangium gracile, assembly GCF_020103725.1. NCBI lineage: Bacteria > Pseudomonadati > Myxococcota > Myxococcia > Myxococcales > Archangiaceae > Hyalangium > Hyalangium gracile. The sequence goes on from NZ_JAHXBG010000015.1 coordinate 105,398, forward strand.
CACTCGCCCTCGGTGTACGAGTGCGCGTAGTAGACGCGCGGAACACCTCCGTCATCCGCGACCTTCGGCGCATCCGGCGGTTCGATCTGCGCGAGCACCGGAATCGAGAAGAGCAGGCTCGCGAGCAACACCCACAGTTGGCGCATGATCCCTCCCACGCTCAGTGTAGACGACCGAGCGTGGGAAGCGCAGGATCCGGCCTCAGCGCGCCACGCGGCGCAGCACCCGGGCGGTGCCCTCGACCTCCGTCACCATGGCGTCATGGCTGGCGTCGAGCTCCTCGTAGCCCCAGTTGCGCTCCAGCGCCTTGGCCCGGAACGACAGGAACGTGTCCCGCGAGAACCACGGCCTCTTGCAGTGGATGTACACCTTCTGGATGCGGGAGAGCGCGCCCCAGCTGAACGTGAGCGGCTCCTCGAAGGTGGCCATCGGCTGGGAGCGCAGGCGCGGGGCGACATAGGCGATGTGCTCCGGCTCCGTGAGCCCGAACGCCTCCGGCGGGAAGGACGGCATCATCGTCATGTCCTCGGCCGGCGGCGTGAAGGCGATGGCCTGGAAGAACGACTGCCCGGGCTCGGGGATCACCGCGTCGAAGTAGACCAGCTTCTTGATGCGCCCCGGAACGGCGGCGGCCACCCCGGTGATCACCATGCCGGAGTAGCTGTGCCCCACCAGGATGACGTCTCGCAGATCCTCCATCTCGATCATCGAGACGATGTCCTGCACGTGCGTGGAGAGCCCCACGTCCGGCCGCGCCAGGTGCGCCCTGTCCCCCAGCCCTGTCAGCGTCGGCGTGTAGACCCGGGCGTTGTGGGCCCGCAGCCGGGCCGACAGGGCCTGCCAGGACCAGCCGCCGTGGAAGGCCCCGTGGACCAGGACATAGGTGGGATGGTGATCGCTGCTTGCCAAGGCCGTGCCGGATGATAGCAGGAGCGCCATCGCCGCCATTACCGCCAGAGTGGAACGCATTTCTCTCTCCTTTGCGAACTTTACTGATTTCCAGGATAATAATGACGAATGGAGATGCAATTTTCCACTGTAGCGACAATTAATTGCAGGAAAGCGCCACAGGCGTGGGGGTGGCAGAACAGGCGCGGCGCTCGTGTGAGGGCTCGAAACCCAGGTGCGCTCCCCCCTGGCGCCCCCTTCCATACACCCTCCGAGGAGCCACGGCCGTGACGATGCACTCACCCAAGCGACAGCCCCTCCCCTTTGGGGACTACCTCCTGCTGGACCGTGTCGGGGTTGGCGGGATGGCGGAGATCTGGCGGGCGAAGATGTTCGGCGCGGAGGGGCTCGGGAGGCTGGTGGCGCTCAAGCGGATCCTTCCACACTTCGCGGACGACGAGGAGTTCATCTCGATGTTCCTCGACGAGGGGCGGATCGGCCTGCAGCTGCTGCACTCGAACCTGGCGCAGGCCTTCGAGCTGGGACAGATCGGCCCCTACCCCTTCCTCTCGCAGGAGTACGTGCCCGGCAAGTCGCTGGGAGAGCTGTTCGAGCACTTCCAGCAGGCCTCCCGGCCGATGCCGCTGCCCATGGCGTGCTACTGCATCTCGCGGATGTGCTCGGGGCTGGACTACGCCCACCGCAAGACGGACGGGCACGGGCGGGAGCTGAACATCGTCCACCGGGGGCTGTCGCTGGATGACGTGCTCATCTCGTTCGATGGCGAGGTGAAGGTGATCGACTTCGGCATCGCCAAGGCGGCCGGGCGGGTGACGCAGACGCAGCCGGGCATCCTCAAGGGGAAGATCGGCTACATGAGCCCGGAGCAGATCGACGGGCTGGCGCTGGATCGGCGCTCGGACGTGTTCGCCATCGGGGTGTGCCTGTACGAGCTGCTGTCAGGGCAGCGGCCCTTCGTGGGAGACAGCGACCTGGCCACGATGGAGCTGACGCGCAAGGCGCAGGCGACGCCGCCGTCGGTGCACAACCCCTACATTCCCCGAGCGCTGGATTCCATCGTTCTCAAGGCGCTCACCCGGGAGGTGAAGGGGCGCTACGCGTACGCGAGCGAGCTGGAGGAGGAGCTCCAGCGCTTCCTCATCCACCGCGACGCGGACTTCGACCAGGAGGATCTGGCGCGGTACATGCGCTCCACGTTCGCCGAGGATCTCCAGCGCGAGGCCCAGCGGCAGCGGGAGTACGCGCGGATCCAGCCGCCGAACGACTTCGACATCCACTGAGCGGCGGCGCGCCTGGCGCTTTCAGGGGGCGCCGCATTCCTGCGAGACTCGGGAGGTTCCCTCTCTCGGAGCGTCCCCATGCGTCAGCCTGCCCTGCTCTTGCTGCTGCTCAGCCTCACGGGCGCCGCCCACGCCGCCAATGACAAGGCGCTGTGGAAGGCGGTCTTCCAGCTCGAGGATCCGGAGCGAGCGCAGAGCGCGGCCTCGCTGCTGCGCTCGGGCGGTGCGGCCGGCTACGACGTGCTGTCGAAGGTGGCGCGCGCGGGGGGCGAGCGCGCGGCCCTGGGCGTCGCGGGGTATCAGCTCAAGTGCCACATGTTCGGGCCGATGTTCTTCATGGCCCACCGGGGCGGAGAGGCTCGGCTGCCCGCGAGCGCGGCGAAGCTGGCGACGGAGATGCTCCTGGAGAACAAGCCGCTCCGGGAGAAGCTGCTCGGCTCGGAGGAGCCGTTCGATCGGGCGCTGGCGCTGCTGGTCTCGGCGGGGGTGCCCGGGGCGCTGCCCGCGGCGCTGAAGCGGCTGCATGACGAGAAGGAGCCCCGAGTGCTGGAGACGGTGGAGGCCGCCTCGAGCTGCGCGAGGATGCGCACGGGCGAGAAGGTGGACGAGCGGGCGGAGCAGCTCTCCCGGAGGCTGGAGAAGACGGACCAGCAGCCTCGCTGCGAGGAGGACGAGGCCGGGGTGGAGAAGCTCGTCGAGGGGCTGCTCAAGGGGACCGCCTCCATCTCCGGCTGGTCACGGAGCGGTGACGAGTTCACCGTCACGATGAATCGAGGGCCGGACAAGAGCTCGAACCTGAAACCGCCGTGCGCCCTGGCGCTGTACGACGCGCTGACGAAGCGAGGCAGGTACGAGCCTGGGCTGGTCCTCCCGATCGTCGAGCAGCGCATGCTGGCGCGGAGCGTCCGGGACGCGGTGGGGCGCCGGGCGGTGAGGGATCTGGCGAACTACCCGGAGGCGGAACGGAACAGGATGGCCGCGCAGCTGGTCGTCGCTGGCTACGAGGTGCCCGTGAAGGTGACGTACAAGGCGGACGACACGTTCGGACAGGCGCTCGAGCTGGAAGCCGCCGCGCGTCAGGGCAGCAAGCAGGCGCTGGCGGACATCGAGCGGTTCGTCTTCTGCCGGGGCACCTTCGGGAGTGAGGGCCTGGCGCTGCTGGGGTACCTCAAGACGCCAGACGCGGCGGCGACGGCGTACCAGCTGGCGGAGCGGTGCCCCCACGCGATCGCGGCGGGGACGGCGGCGCTGGTGCGGATGAAGGATGAGCGAGGGCTCCAGCTGCTCGGGAAGGCGCTGAAGGGGCTGAGCTTCGGCCAGGAGGACCTGTACCGCGCGGCGATCGACGCCTACACCCCCGCCCTGGGGCAGGAGCTGCGCAAGCTGGCGGCGAGCGACGAGGGCACCAGCGCGAAGGATCTGCTCAAGAGCCTGAAGCTCGCGGGAGTCACGAGCGACTGAGCTACGCCTCGAGGAAGCGGCGAGCGTCGGGGGGAAGCTGGGTGAAGCGCACGCCCATGCGGTGGGAGGCCTCGGGCTCGCTGGCGGGGTGGGCCCAGACGACCTCGCCGCGGAAGGGCAGCTCGCGGCCGGCGACCTCGACGGTACCGTGGAGCTGGGCGCCCGGCATGAAGACGAAGGGCGCCTCGAGGCTGAAGCCGCCCGCGGAGACATCCGCGGTCCGCGCGGGCAGACGGTTTCCGAGCATCAGGGAGAGGCTACGGGCGTGACGGAAGGAGCGGGTGTCGAACATGCACACATGGTGATACAGGCCCGTAGCCGCGCAAGTTTCCCGCCCCGCGTGCGGGAGTGGCTCACGCCAGGCGCACCTTGAGTCGAGCCGCGTACCGGCGGCTCATGGGGAGCGGGTTGCCGGCGCCGCGCACGTGGACGTGGAAGCCTTCGTCGGATTGCACCTCGACGCGCTCCACGCACTCCAGGTTGACGATGGTGCCGCGGTGGATGCGAACGAACTGGCGCTCCGGCAGACGCTCCTCCCACTCGGCGAGCGGACGGGTCATCAGGTAGCGCTGCCCGTCCCGGGTGACGAGCTCCGAGTAGTCACCCGCGCTGCACAGACACGCGATGTCGCTCACGCGCACGAAGCGAGCGCGCCGGTCCGCCGAGAGGAACAGGTGGTCCTCGGCCGTCAGCGGCCGCCCCGCCTCGGGAGTCGGAGCGGGAGTCGTGTGCTTCAGCAGCCGCTCGACGGTGGCGCGCAGCCGCTGGGGGTGGACCGGCTTGAGGAGATAGTCCAGCGCGTTGACCTCGAAGGCCCGCATGGCATGCGCGTCGTAGGCGGTGACGAACACCACCTGGGCGCGGAGCTCCACACGCGAGAGCAGATCGAAGCCCGACGCGCCCGGCATCTGCACATCGAGGAAGATGACGTCCGGATCCAGCTCGGCGATGCGCTGGATGGCCTCGTCGACGTCCGCCGCTTCGCCCAGCACCTCCACCTCGGGATGAGCGCGGAGCAGCGTGCGTAGCTCGCCTCGAGCGAGCCGCTCGTCATCCACCAGCAGGGCGCCCAGCCGGGTCTTCATGCCGCCTGCCTTCGGGCCAGCTCCACGGACAGCGTGGCGCGGACCCAGCCACCGTCCTCGCGCAGCTCGAAGCGGTGGCGGCCCGGAAAGGCGTGGGCCAGACGCTCGCGAATGTTGGTCAGGCCGGTGCCTGTGCCCTCCACCCTGCCCTTCACCTCCGTCGAGTCACGGGGCGAGGGGCGCAGGCTTCCGGTGTTGGACACCTCCACCTCCAGGCCATTGCCCACCCGCGCGGCGCGGATGCGCAGCTCGAGGGGCCCCTTGCGTGCGTCCAGTCCATGCTTCACGGCGTTCTCCACCAGCGGATGAATGAGGAAGCCTGGCAGGCGGACCTCCTCGGCGTGAGGCTCGACGTCGAAGGTGACGCTCAGCCGCTCCTCGAAGCGGATGCGCTGGATGGCCAGGTAGCTGCGGACGGCGCGCAGCTCATCTCCCAGCGGCACGTCGCGGGCCTGGGTCTCCAGCAGCGAGTAGCGGAAGAACTCCGCCAGCTCGGTGATCATGTTGCGGGCGCGGCCTGGATCCTCGTCCACGAGGGCGCGGATGGAGTTGAGCGCGTTGAAGAGGAAGTGCGGGTTGACCTGGTAGCGCAGCATCTGCCAGCGAGACTCGGAAGCCAGTGAGAGGGCTCTCAGTGCCCGCTCCCGCTCGGCCTCGAGATCGAGCCGATAGGCGTAGCTGAGGAATAGGCCGATCCAGGCGAGCAGGACGATGTCGTAGTTGAGCAGATCGTGCGCGAAGTCCGGGTGGATGACGGGTTGGCTCCCGGTGGCCGAGCGCAGGACGACGAGCCACACCGCCGCCAGGGGCACCGAGCTCACAAGGCCCGCCAGGGCCAGCACCCACGCGCGAGGCTTTCGGTCCCAGAGCCACGAGAAGAGGAAGGCCAGGCCCGCGCTGATGGCGAGTCCGATGAGGGACCGATAGCCCTTGAACTGGATGACGGCGAGGTGCCGCACGAAGCCGCCGCTGATCAGTCCTGGAAGGGACAGCACGTAGCAAGCGATGGCATAGGCCAGCCACCCGAGGAACTGCACCTTCCAGAACCGCGCGCCGAGCCGCATACGCGTGTTCTACCTCGCCCGGCGGTGGAACACCTTGTTGATGACCTTCCAGGAGCCATCCACCTTGATGACGGTGAGATAGTCGGTGAGGAAGGCGTCCGGATAGTCGAGCTCCACCTTGGCCACGCCAACCTCGCCCGTGACGTCCAGGCTGACGATGCGGCGCTTGCGGCGGGCCTCATCCGCGGCGGGCTTGCCACTGACGCCCGAGATGTACTCGGCGGCGGTGCGCTGGTTGAGGGCGCCCTCGCGGATGAAGAACATCTTCATGTCCGGGTGGAACGCCGCGCGGAAGTGCTCGGGGTTGCCGGTGGCGTGGCCCTGGAGGTACAGCTCGACGGCCTTGCGCGCGCCGGCCTCGTCCTCCGAGGATGCCGGGGTGCCACGGGCCTCACTCGTGATGAGGACGCTGCCCAGGACGACCAGAGCGACGGCGATGGTGCTGCCAATGTAGAGCTTCATGGTGTGTATCTCCTCTCCTGCTGTTGTGAAGGCGTGTTGACTGCCGTGAAGGTGTGAGATCGGCCGTGGGGGGGAGGACCGCGCTGGCTCAGAGCTCCGCACGGGCGGCCTGGAGGGCGCGGCGGACGCTCGGAGAGGGCCCGTAAGGGTTCTCGTTCGCGCTGAGGCGAATGAGCGACGAGAAGGGAGGGCTGGCGCGAGGAGAGACCGATGTGGGAGCGCGAGCCAGGGACTCGGCGGCCAGACCCGCCATGGCGAGGCCGCCGCCCACGAGAAGCTGTCGTCGGTGGAAGTGCATGCGCCAGGAAGTAGCGAAGGCACGGCTCGACGAGGAGGGGGCGTTCTTCGAGCGGCGAAAAGACCCGGTGAGCGGCGCCCCGCCCCGACGAGCGGCACCACGCGGCACGCCAGCAATCGGGGAACTGGGGGTCGGTGGAACTCTCTACCCGTTCAGGCTGACAAGGAACCCTGTCGCCCCTGTCGGCTGAGCGTCCGACCAACTGGTCCTACAAGCAGACCAGTTCGCGCCCAAAGTGCAGCCGGAGGGGGGGCAGTGAACCGGTGTACCCAGGAAACCGTGTGCCATGGGAGAGCGGGACGGCCGGCGCGGGAGGACCCGTCAGCTGACGGGGGGACCCGCGCCGAGACGAGGGACCCGCGACCTGCGGACCCGACTCCGCGGACCCGTGCCCTGCAGGCCCGCGTCACTCGGGTTGCATCCACCCAGGCGGTTCAGCGCAGCTGGATCATGGCCTGAACGAGCGCCAGGGCCTCCGTCACCGTCTGCCAGACCTGCATGGCACTGAGTTCCTCCTCGCCGGCCTGGAGGCTGCGCTTCGCCGCCTTCTCCAGAGGCTCGAGAGCCGCCTGGATGAGCGCGACCTGCCTGGGCAGATCCACGGGCATCGGCGCGGAGGCCGCTCGAGCGAGCGCAGGAGCTACCTGCACGGGCCGCTCGGCCATGGTCGCGACCGCCTTGGTGAGCTGCTCCATGAACGGCGCCAGGTCCGTGGCGGGCGCCGCGGCCGAGGGCGCCGCCGCCGGTGCCTGCAGCGAGCGCTCCGCCAGCGCCTTCAGCACCTTCGCCAGGTGCTGGAGGTACGGCGAGAGGTCCGGCGCGGGAGGCACGTTCACCACGGGCGCCGGAGCCTGAGGAAGCGGTCGCTCCTTCACCTCGCGAGCCACCTGAGCCACCTCCAGCACGGCCTCGCGCAGCGCCTCCAGCTTCGGAGTCACCGCCGCCACCGGATCCTGCCCGGGCTTCCTGTCCTGCTGGCCCTTGCGCACCGTCTCCGCGGCCTGGCTCACCGCCTGGCTCACCGCGCCGAGCTGCTCCTCGATGGCGCTGAGCTGACCGGTGACGCGTGCCACCGGATCGTCCTCCTTGCCGCCCATGCGCTTGACCCGCGCGAAGCCCTGCTTGATCTCCTCCCAGCGCTTCGCCTTCTCCGGGGTGAGCCGCCCGCGCATCTCCGCCAGCTTGAGCAGGTTCTGCTCCGCCGCGGTGGTCAGCGTCTGGGACTCTCCCTGGTAGTGGTCATCGATGAGCCGCTCGAGCTCCTCGTCGGTCATCGCCGCAACCACCTTCTCGGAGAGCTTGTTCATGTTGCGGTAGCTGCCCTGCAACTTGAACGCGGGCTCGGTCCGGAAGCGCTCGTCCTGCGCCGCCGAGGCGATGTACTGCAGGTTCACCTTCAGCAGCACCTTCTGCACGCTGAAGAGCCGCTGCAGCACCGCGGTGATCTCCTGGATCTCCGCCGCCGCGTAGGCGTACGAGAACTCGCCCGTGTTCACCTCTTCGCCGCGCGCCATCCGGATGAACTTGTGGATGTCCCCCGGATCGCGCGTGGCCAGCGGCGCCAGCGCCGGGTTCGACGTCAGCGAGTTCTCGATGTAGCTGAGCGCGAACAGATCCTCCTTGCCATCCAGGATGTCGCCCAGGTTGTACGTGTCGGCGCGGTTCGCGAGCATGTCCGGGATGCGGAAGCGCTCGCCCGTCTCCGTGTACGGGTTGCCCGCCATCACCACGCAGAACTTCTTGCCCCGCAAGTCATACGTGCGCGTCCGCCCGTTCCACACGCCCTCGATGCGGCGCTGGCCGTCGCACAGCGAGATGAACTTCTGCAGCAGCTCCGGATCCGTGTGCTGGATGTCGTCGAGGTAGAGCATCACGTTGTTGCCCATCTCGAACGACAGGTTGATGCGCTCCACCTCCTGCCGGGAGGTGGCGTTGGGCGCCTCCGCCGGATCCAGCGACTTCACCGAGTGCCCCAGCGCCGGGCCGTTCACCTTCACGAACGTCAACCCCAGCCGGCTCGCCACGTACTCCATCAGCGTCGTCTTGCCGTAGCCGGGCGGAGACATGAGCAGCAGCATGCCCATGCGATCCGTGCGCTTGTTCTCCCCCGCCGCCCCGAGCTGCTTGGCCAGGTTGGCGCCAATCAGCGGCAGGTACACCCCGTCAATCAGCTGGTTGCGGACGAAGGACGAGAGCACCTTGGGGCTCATCTCCTCCAGCCGCAGCTTCCTGCGCTCGCGCTCCAGCTGATCGCGCAGCACGCCGCGGTAGGCGTGGTAGGCGGGCACGCGCAGCTGCCGGAACTCGCCCAGCCGCGCCAGGAACTCGTCCAGCCGCAGCGTCATCTTTCGGTCCGTGATGCGCGGGTGCTGGCCCAGCAGCCCCGTCACCTCCAGCGCCGTCAGTGCCCCCGCCTCCTGGCGATCCAGCTTGCGCTCGGTGAGCAGCAGCACCGCGGCCTCCACCGCCACGTGCGCCGCGGCCCCCGGGCCTCCCTCGCGCTGGGCCAGGTACGCGTCCAGCCACGCCCGGGCGATGCGCAGGCGCTCGGGGAGGTTCTTCTCCAGGCCTCGCAGATCGTCCTCGAACGCCGGCCGAGTCCCCTGCCGATCGAGCTGGCTGATGAAGGACTCTCGCAGCGCCACCGCCTCGGAGCTGGTGGTGAAGCGCGGCCGATCCTCCGCCAGCTCCTCCACCAGGTAGCGCCCGGCCTGCCGGGCCTCCGCGGGTGAGTGAGCGATCTTGTGGGCGCTGAGGAAGGCCCCCACGCGCTCGCCCAGCTCATCCCCGAGCACCGTCAGCTCCGCCACGCTGGAGAACACCTTGCGCAGGCGCGCCAGGCTGCGCGCCCGGCGGTGGAACACGGCGCGGCTCGCCTCCTCCGTGTCGAAGGCCCAGAACAGGGCGGCCCAGGCACGCGGCGTCGGAGCGAAGCGCAGCAGCCCCGCGCCCTGGTGCAGCGTGAGCAGCTTCTCGAGGATGCTCACCGCGTCCGCGTCGTGGATGCCGCGCTCATAGCCCTCGTCGAAACGCTCGGCCGAGTACGCACGCACGCGCTCCAGCAGCGTGCCCGCCGTCACGGCCTCGTGCAGGGCCGTCAGGCTCACGCTCCCCTTCCCCTCCTCCGCGTCCGCGAGGATGCACGCGGCCAGGTACTCCGACCGGTACACCTCGCGCGTCTCGGAGACGAGGTGCTGGTCCCACAGCTCCCGGTACTTCTCCAGCTCCGGGTCCTCCAGCTTCTGGGCGTAGTCCGTGCCCGTCAGCTGCATGTAGAGCGCGCCGTCGCGCGGCACCAACGTCAGCTCCAGCGGCTGGGTGTTGACGTTGAAGCGGTACTTCCCGAACTTGATGACGGCCTGGCCGTCCTCGAACAGATCCTGCCGATCCCTCAGCGCGCGCAGCGCGTCCTGGCGCGCCGTCTTGATCCGGGACAGCACCTCATCCGACCGGACGCTGTCCTGCAGCTCCATCAGCTGGTCGGCCAGCTGCCGCAGCTTCTGGACCATCGAGTCGGACGCGAAGTACGTGTTCAGCTCGTCGTCCGTCTTGAAGGACTTCCCCCGGCGCTGCACGCCCACGAGGATGCGCTCGGCGGCGCTGAACAGGTTCTGCGCGCGACGCTGACGCTCGTCCACCAGCGCCTGCTTCTTGGCGCCGAACGCCTCCAGCAGCTCCTCACGCTTCTGGGTGATGGGCCCCAGGAACTCGTCGAACTCGCCGAAGCGGCCCTCCAGCTCCTCGAGCTGGACGGTGATGCGGGACAGGCCCTCGTCGCACTTCTCGGGCGAGTCCGCCACCGCCAGGCCGCTCTCGATGTTCTGCGTGAGCAGCTTGAACTGGGCGCCGAACTCCGCGCGCTTCTCGCGGCCCACCAGCTCCTTGCGCTTCACCTGGAGCCCGGCGCGCACCCGGTTGAGCCGGGAGAACAGCTCGGACACACCCTCCAGGATCTTCGCGCGCGCCAGCGGATCACCCACCTGGAGCCCGCCCACCACCTCGCCCAGCACCTCCAGGCCCTTGCCCACCGTCTCGATGTCCTCGGCGAGCGGGGCCAGCTCCATCGTCGTCTGCACCGGCTCCAGCTTCGCCAGCAGCACGTCCAGCCGCTCTCCCACCGGCTGCAGCGCCTCGCCCTTCTGGAAGAAGGTGACGCACTCGGCGCTGACGCGGTCCGTCTCCTCGACGACCTGCTTCTCCAGCGCATCCACTCGCGCCAGATCGATATAGCGGATCTCCTTGAGGGAGATCAGGTGACCGCGCTGCTGGCGCAGCTCGGTGAGCGCGTGCATGTACGCGTCGGCGTTCGTCAGCTCCTCGGGCCGCACCTTCAGCAGCAGGGCCTGCTGCTTCGCATCCGCGCCGGCGATGGCCTCCACCGCGCGCTTCTGCAGCGCCTGGACCTTCTCGAACTCGTCGATGATGAGCTCGGAGGTGCGGCGCAGCGCCTCCATGGGCTCCTGCAGCTTCACCTCGGCGTGGCCCAGCCAGTAGTACGCGTCCAGCGCGCGCGTGACCGAGGTGATGAGATCCTCGTACGAGCGCCGCGTCGGCTTCTCCGACTTCGCGATGCGCTGGAGCGTGAGCGCGTCCGAGATGCCGCGCACCAGCTCCGCGTTGCCCACCTTGCCCAGGTACCCGGGCGCGGGCGGCAGGGTGGCGGCGTGCTCGGCGGAGACGAACGGCGTCTGCCAGATCTGCATCGGGTGCACGCGCGTGGGCTCGTTCGTCGCGGCCTTGAACACCACCAGGCAGCCGTCCCCAAAGAGGCTGTAGCCGTGCCCGATCAGCGGGTTCTGCACCTCCTTGCGCACCAGGTTGTACGGGAAGAGGACGTAGCTGCCCTCCTCGCGCCGGTGGAAGATGTAGAGCACGTCCTCGCCGTTAGGCGAGCGGATGGACCGGGTGAACTCCATCCCCTCCGAGGTGCCCTCGAAGACCTTGTAGTCCCCCGTCTGCAGGTAGAAGCCGCCGGGGAAGATGACGCCCTGATCCTCCGGGAGCCGGACGCAGGCCTGCCCGATGGCGTCGATGCGCACCACGTGCTGCGTGCGCGTGTTGAAGACCAGGTAGCGGTGCGCCTTCTCGCGGAACGGCAGCACGCGCAGCAGGATGAGGCCGCCCACCTTCGCGTAGGCGATCTCCGCGTCATCCAGCGACTGGTCCGCGTCCTCCACCGGCTCGCTATAGATGCCCAGGCCCGAGCTGGTGTTGTCCTCCACCTTGACGGTGAGGTCTCCCTTCACCGTCTCCACGAACACCTGATCCAGGATGTTCACGTGCGGGTGGGTGCCAAGCACGTAGTTCTCGCGCGACGTCACCGTCCACTCGAAGTCGTGCGACGGCGGGAGCACCAGATCGCGCTCGCCCTGGTTGTCGATGTAGGTGGCCTTGCCCTCGACGTCGATGCTGAAGCGGAACACCTTGATGTCCCGCAGCGTCTGCCCCGTCTGGAAGACGGCCAGCAGCCGAGACTCGGTGCGGCTGAGCTGCAGCAGCTTCGCGTCCTTGTAGTACTTGTAGAGCTCGCCGAAGTCCTTCACGAAGCGCGGATCGGCCAGGAAGCCGCCGCCCTCGGTGGGGGGCACGGTGGAGAGATCGAAGCCCTCCGCCGTCTTCTCGAACTTGTGCAGCGAGAAGACGTCCGCGACGACCGTCTCCTTCTTCAGTCCGATGAAGACGTTGTAGCCGAAGAGCAGGTACTTCCCGACGCTGATGATGTCGCGCGGGACGCAGTTGTTCTCCGTGCGGACACGCTCGTTCCCGATGACGGTCAGCTCGGTGCCGCCGAAGAGCGCCTTGCGCCGCGCGTTGAGATCCGCGGCCCGAGTGCCCAGCTCCTCCGCCTGAGCCAGCAGGCGGGCACGGATGACCTCGTAGCTGCCGCCCTCCAGCGTCGTCTCGCCCGCGGGTGCGGTGGCCGCGGGCTTCGCGCCGTCAGTTGCCATGGTGATTCACCGGGAAGAACAGGGATCGAGAGAACAAAGCACCCTCGCCTCCTGTCCGCTCCTCGGTGGAGGGACGGGAGGCAAGGGCTTCATGCGGCGCGACGACAGCGCGGGCCTACTCCTTGGACTTCTCCGCGGAGACCGGCCGGGCGCTGCTCTCCACGACGGGCGAGGGCTGCGCGGCCACGGCCGGCGGCGGAGCGCTGGTCACCATGCGGTGCAGCAGCGCGGCCACCGCCAGGTTCTGCGCGTCATTGGTCAGCCCCGGCTTGGAGAGGATCTCCTTGAGGTCCGCCGGCAGATCCTTCTCGCCGGACAGGTAGCCCTGCGTCACCGTGCGCAGCGCCTCACCGTGATCGAGCGCGCCATCCACCGACACGCCCACCGTGACGGCCTTGACGAAGCGATCGAAGAACTGGCCGTCGCCGCCGACGATCTGGAACTTGGCGTGGCTGAAGGCCTCGGCGAGCACCTTGGACTGAGCCTCGGCGACGTCCTTGCGGACCCGGATCGCCTCGAGCTCCACGTCCCGCTCCTTGGCCAGCCGCAGACGGAACTCCTCGTGCTCCTTGCCCACCCCGTCCAGCGCCTTCATGGACGCGGCCTTCTCGGCCAGGCCCTTGGCCTCGGCCATCAGCTTCTCCTGGATGGAGACCGCCTCGGCCTCGCCGCGCTTCTGGATGGCGGCGGCCTCGGCCTCGAGGGTGCGCGCGTGCGCCAGGCCCTTCTCCTGATCGCCCGCGGCCTCGGCCAGCATCCGCTTCTGGAGGGCAGCGGCCTCGGCCTCCTGGATGCGCGCCTTGGCCAACCCCTTCTCCTGCTCACCCGCGGCCTCGGCCAGCAGCCGCTCGCGGATGGCCTCGGCCTGCGCCAGGCCCTGCTTCTTGATGATCTCGGCCTCGGCCTCCTTCACGCGCACGTTGGCCAGGCCCTGCTTCTCGCTGGCCACGGCGTCCGCCTCGCGCACGCGCACGTTGGCCAGGCCCGGGGCGGCCGTCTCGGCCTGGACGCCCTCGGCCAGCCGCGTCTTCGCCTTGGCCGTCTTGTCCGCGGCCTCGAGATCGGCCTCGGCCAGGGTCAGCCGCTCCTTGGCCATGAACTTGGCCACCTCGTTGCTGGCCTCGGCGGCCTTGATGTCCTTGACGAGCTTCTCCTGCGCGTGAGCCTCGGCGGTGATGAGCAGCGCGTCCTTGTTGCGCTTGGCCTCGGCCGTCACGCGCAGATCCTTGATGCGCTCCTCTTCCTCGGCCACCGTCTTCTCCACGGCGATGCGCGCGCGGATGACGTCCGCGATGGCCTTCTTCTCCGCCTCGAGCGCCTTCTCCTTGGCGATGCGCTGCAGCTCCGTCTCACGCTCGCGGTTGATGGCCTCGAGCATCCGATCCTTCTCGACGCGCTCGCTCTCCACGCCCACCACGCGCTCGCGGTTCTTCTCGGCCACCTCGACCTGACGGTGCTTGTTCTGCTCGTTGATGAGGATCTCCTCCTCGGCCTTGATGCGCGCCAGCTCCGCCTTGGCGCGCTCCTCGGACTTCACGCGCTCGGCCTCGGCCGTCTCGCGGGCCTGGATGCTCTCGATCTCGCGCTTCTGCTTGGCGGCGGCCTCGGCGCGCTGGCGCTCGAGGGCGAAGATGGCCTCGTCCGACTCGACGTTGCGCTTGGTGATGGCCATGCGCTCGTCCTGGCGGAACTCGTTGGTGCTGACGTTCTGCACCGTGGTCAGCTCGGTGATCTTCCGGATGCCCTGCGCGTCCAGGATGTTGTCCTTGTCGAGCATCTCGACCGGGGTCTGCTCCAGGAAGTCGATGGCGCAGTCCTCCAGCATGTAGCCGTTGAGATCGCGGCCGATGACGCGGACGACCTGGTCCTTGATCTCCTCACGCTTGGTGTAGAGCTCCTCGAAGTCGAAGCTCTTGCCCACCGTCTTGAGGGCCTCGGAGAACTTGGCCTCGAAGAGGTTCTCCAGCGTCTCCTGATCGCTGGCGCGGGCGCAGCCGATGGACTGGGCGACCTTGAGCACGTCCTCGCGCGTCTTGTTCACGCGCACGAAGAACGTCACCTTGATGTCCGCGCGGATGTTGTCCTTGCAGATCAGGCCTTCCTTGCCACGCCGGTCGATCTCCACCGTCTTCAGGGAGATGTCCATCACCTCGGCGCGGTGGATGATGGGGATCACCACGGAGCCGGTGAACGTCACCACGGGCTCGCTCTTGAGCGTGTTGACGATGAGGACCTTGCCCTGGTCCACCTGGCGGTAGAACCGTGCAATGGTGAAGAGGGTGCCAAAGACGATGACGACGGCTCCGCCGCCGATGGCGAGTGCGCTGACTGGATCCATTGCGTTCCTTCTGGGGTGAGAACGGCGGGCTTTGTATTACGCGCCAGGAGTCCCCCGCAAACGGCCTTCCTGGAGCGGAGCAAGCAAGCGACGCGGGTGCGCCGCGGTGAGTCCTAGGGCACCCGGTCCCGGGCGCGAGCGGCGATCGCGGCGGCCTTCTCCGGATCACCAATCTGGGCCACTTCCTCGGGAAGCAGCCAGTCGACCGGCTCCACCTCGTACACGTCCCGGGCCGCGTCGTACCCGAGGATGAGCGCCTGATCGCCGCGCTTGAGCTGGTTGGCCTTGGAGCAGAAGACGTTGAGGATGAGGCCGGCACCCCCATCCTCGAAGGTGGCGTGGCCGAAGGTGCCGGAGACGCTGCCGCTGTTGATGGTGCACACACGGCCCATGAGCTCCTGACGGCCGGGAGCCTTCTTGGCGATGAAGATGGGGCGCAGCGGCCGCACGGCGAGCGCGGCCAGGAGCGTGCCGAGCACCAGGCTCAGCAGGAAGATGCCGCCGCTGAGGACGACGCCCGGCAGCACCGCGCCGAGCAGGTTGAACGCCGCGTCGCGGCTCAGGAAGGAGAGCGTCCAGGAGGCGAAGATGACGAAGCTGGAGGAGATCGTCACCGGGATGCCCGCGAAGCCGAGCGCGGAGAAGAGCCCCGCCGCGTCACCATCCACATCGTGATCGTGTCCAGGGGCATGGCCGTGGGCATCCAGCACACCGCCCGCGGCCTTGGCGCCGCCCTCCAGCACGCCGCCCGCCGCCTTGGCGCCGCCTTCCAGCAGGCCACCCGCCGCCTTGGCGCCGCCCTCGAAGACGCCGCTGGCGGCCTTGGCGCCAGCGGAGAGATCGACGTCCCCGTCCAGCACGTCGATCCCGACCGCGCCGATGATGACGAAGAGCCAATAGGTCAGCGTCACCCCCAGCAGGATGGTGAAGAAGACGGTTGGGAACGCCAGGATGGATTCCAGGAAGGTGCTCATCGGCCCCAGGACGTGGATTTCGCGGGAGTCTAGACCAGCCGGGGGGCTGACAGGGAAGCCCTCCCCCCCACTTGACTGCCTGCTCTACGTGCCACCGGCCTGTAGCGGATTTGCGGCAAGGAAGCAGGCTGCGCATCCCAAGTGGGCCATGACCTTGATCGAGCGCCTCCAGCGAGAGGGAATCCGACGGCTGGGCAGTCCGAAGCGGGGATTCCGGTACGTGCGAGCCGACGGGCGCCCGGTCCCTCGAGCGGAGTGCGAGCGCATCCAGGCGCTGAAGCTCCCCCCGGCCTGGACGGACGTGGCGATTTCACCCTCCGCGAAGTCGAAGCTTCAGGCGATCGGCAAGGACGGCGCGGGGCGGTGGCAGTACCGCTACCACGAGACCTTCACGCGGCGGCAGCAGGAGGAGAAGTACCGGCGCATCGTGGGCTTCGCGAGGGCGCTGCCCCGGATGAGGCGGAGGGTGAGCGCGGATCTGCGAAAGCAGGGCCTGGGGCGAGACAAGGTGCTGGCCTGCATGCTGCGAATCCTGGGCACGTGCTTCATCCGACCGGGCAGCCAGGTGTACGCGGAAGAGAACGGGAGCTTCGGGCTGGCCACGCTGCGAGCCCGGCACGTGAAGGTGGTGGGCGACACGGTGTACTTCGACTTCCCGGGCAAGAGCGGCCAGCAGCAGCACCGCGAGCTGAGGGATCGGCGGGTGGCGACGATCATCCGGCAGTTGCTGAAGGTGCCGGGACGGGACGTCTTCAAGTTCGTGCTGGATGACGGCTTCATCGTGGACGTGCGTCGGCGCCACATCAACGAGTACATCCAGGAAGTGATGGGCGTGGAGTACAGCGCCAAGGACTTCCGGACGTGGGCGGGGACGCTGATCTGCGCGTGCGCGCTGGCAAGGGCGCGGGAGCGGGTGAAGAAGGCGGCGGCCGAGGGCGGAGTGAAGGCGGCGAAGAAGACGATGGTGGCCGCGGTGCGAGAGGCCGCCGAGCACCTGGGCAACACGCCGGCGGTGGCGAAGTCCTCGTACATCTACCCCTCGGTGCTGGCGATGTTCGAGCAGGGCAAGGTGGTGGGCCGCTACTTCGAGTCCGTGGAGGAACTGGCGAAGCACGAGGGCCCCCACCTGCACTGCTCGGAGAAGGCCCTGCTGGACATGATCAAGGACGGCACCGTGGTGTGAGCCCACGCCTCCTGTCGGGCGCAGTTTGTCCGAACTGGTCTGCTTGTCATACCAGTTCGCAACCGGTCCGCCCACAGGGCACCTCCCTGGCTGGGCCGTTCCCTTTTGCGAGTGTGTCAGGCTGTCGTGGGAGACTCCGCGAGCACCTCGCCCGAGAAGGCCACTTCGAGCCCGCCGTACTCGGAGGGCGCCAGCGTCAGCGTCCAGCCATGCAGCTGCGCGACATTGTGGGTGATGTGCAATCCCAGCCCCTGTCCCTGCGGAGCACGAGTCCGTGCCGCGTTGCCTCGGAACCGACGCTCCAGCAACCGCGAGCGCTCCTCCTCGGGAATGCCCGGCCCATCGTCGATGACGCGCAGGTGGAACCGCCCCTGGCGCGTGGTCTCCAGCACCACCGCCACATGGCCGCCCTCGCGGCCGTACCGGATTCCATTGAAGACCACGTTGCTCACCGCCTGCTCGATCAGCGTGACGTCCCCGCGCACCCACGTGGACGCGGCGGGCACCCCGCTCTCCAGCGAGATCTGCTGCTGCCGGGCAATGGGCTGGTGCCGCCCCACCACCCGGGCGATCAGCGCGTTGAGATCCACCGGCGCCTGCTGGGCCTCCGGCGCCCCCGCCTCGAGCCGGGCCGCCGCGGACAGGTTGTGCACCAGCGAGGCCATGTAGTGCGCCTCGCTCATCGCCGAGGCCACCAGCGCTGACTCCAGCGGCTCTCCCCTCCCCGCCCGCTGCTCCATCGCCGACAGGTGCCCTTGCAGCACCGTGAGGGGCGTCATCACGTCGTGCGTGGTGTTGGCCAGGAAGTCACGCAGCGCCTGCTCCCGAGCCTCCTGCTGCGCCATCTGGCTCTGGATCTCCGTCCGCGCCTCCTGGAACGCGCGCGCCAGCTCACCGATCTCGTCACTGCCCCGGACGGAGATGGGCTGCTGGTACCCACTGCCCGCGGAGGTCCTCACCTCCTCCGTGAGCCGGCGGATGCGCCCCACCACGGGCCCCAAGGCCAGCACTACCGCCACGAGGACGATGAGCGTGGGCAGTCCCCAGAGCTCCAGCGACGGCAGGAACCCGAACGAAGCCCCCGAGGGCTCCATGCGCCGCGCGAGGATGTACGCGCAGGGCCCGCCCTCCCAGGGCATCCGCAACAGCACCTCCTGAACGATCATCCCGTCCGCTCGCGACTGGCGGGTGATCGTCGCCTGTCCCGAGCGCGCAGCCGCCCGCGTCTCCTCGTCCAGCCTGGGAGCCTGCGCGTTCCGCGAGACGAGCTGGCTGTCATAGGGGAAGAGCTGGACGGACCCGGGGCCTCTCCCCGGAGGCCTCCGGTCCCGATCCGGAGGAGGCCCGTGCGGAGGCTCCATGGGAGGCGGCCCTCGCTCCCTGCCCCCATGAGGAGGACCCGACGGCCCGAACAGGCCGAAGGGGTCGCCAGGCGGAGGCTCACCACGGTCATCCCTGGGAGGCGGCCGTCCCGGAGGGCGTCCTTCTCTCACCATCCAGGACTCGGGGGAAGCCTCGCAGCGCTCCCGCTCCCCCGCCTGCATCTGCGCGAGCGTGGACGCCTCGAGCACCTCCACCTGGGTGCGGCTCCGCAGCGATCTCTGCACGAAGCCCAGCCCGGCGATGAGCGGCACCGTCACCGCCACCGCCGTGAGCGCCAGGCGCAGCCGCAGCTTCACGAGCCATCCCCAGGCACGAGCCGATACCCCACCCCCCACACCGTCTCCACGCACTGCACGGGGCTGAGCTTGCGCCGCAGCCGCGACACATGGACGTCCAGCGTGCGCTCCGTCCCCTCCCGCTCCGGATCCAGCACGTGCTCGACCAGCCACTGCCGCGTCACCGCCTCGCGAGGCCGCCGGGCCAGCGCCGCCAGCAGCTCGAACTCCACCCGCGTCAGCTCCACCACCCGGCCCTGCACCCGCACCTCCCGGGCCTGGAAGTCGAGCCGCAGCGGGCCCACCTCCACGACGGCCTCCTCCTTCTGGAGCGAGGGCCGGCGAAGGCGCGCACGCACGCGCTCGACGAACTCCTCCGGCCAGAAGGGCTTGGTCATGTAGTCATCCGCCCCGAGCTTCAGCGAGCGCACCTTGTCCAGCGTGTCATTGCGCGCGCTGAGGATGAGGACAGGCACCTCGGAGAAGCCTCGGATGGCCTTGAGCATGTCCAGGCCGTACGTCCCCGGCAGCATCAGATCGAGCACCACGAGGCTCACGTCCGGCAACTCACCCGCCATGAGGCTCCGGCCCTCCTTCCACCACAGGGGCTCGAAGCCCGCGCCGCGCAGGTGCTCCACGATCTGAGCGCCCAGCTGCGGGTCGTCCTCCACCAACAGGATTCGCTCCCCCATGCCACACCTCCTCCCATCCACTGGCCGCGATGGCGCCGCGAGGGATGGATGGAACCGTACCGCCATCTTCGTAAGAGGTTCTTAAGATCCAGCCACTACCTTGAACATGGGACGCCGAGGGGCCGGTGGCGCTTCCCGGAAGTACCTGTTCCTCACCAGGAGCGTGTCATGAAGTTCAAGGTACACATCGTTGCCACGGCCGCACTGCTCGCGACCGGTTGTGCGCAGGAAGACGTCACCGAGAACGCCACGGTTACCGCCGCGGCCGCCATCACCGAGGCTCAGTCCACCGAGGTGCCCGTCCAGCTACAGCTGGCCATGGTGAACACCCGGCCCGTGGACCTCCGCCGGTGGACTCACGAGGGCCTCCAGTGCGACACGACGCCCACGAACACCCAGGTGGAAGTCTGCGGCAAGGAGTACCCCTCGGAGATCCACCTGGACTGGAGCGGCTGCCAGCTCCAGGGCTTCAAGCGCGAGGGTCGCCGAGGCCCCCCGCCCGCCCGAGACGGAAGCCCCCTCTCGAGCGGCGGAGGAGCCACCCGCTCCCCCGTCACCTCCACTGGAAAGGTGGACGTGGTGAGCACCACCACCGCGCAGGCGGCCTGCAGCGAGAGCACGCGGCTCGACGTCCAGCAGGAGGCCTCCTTCAACATCCAGCACACCCAGGAGGACGGTGAGCTCACCACGATCTCCGGCACCGTGACGTCCAGCAACTCCCACACCCAGGCCTCCGGCCCCCTGAGCCAGTCGAGCACCTTCGACACCACCCGGACGCGGGTGGACGCCTCCGGGAACACCGTCGACAGCGTACGCCTCACCGGGACGCTGGAGTCCTCCTTCAGCCAGTCCGAGGACGCGCGCACGCACACGAGCAACGGCACGCTGACGATGATCCAGGCCGATGGCAGTCACTCGACGGTGACGCTGACGGACGTGGTGCGGGTGCCCCGAGAGACGTGCGACTGGCCCATCTCCGGCAAGATCGCGCGCATCATCGACGGAGGCGCGAGCGTGCTCGTGTTCGGCCCCGAGTGCGGCCAGGCCACGCTCGATGGTGAGGCCATCACCCTGCCCTCGCACGGCGGTCCCGGTGGCCCGTGCGGCCGCGGTGACCAGGATGCCGGCGGTCGCGGAGGGCCGGGCGGCAGGATGGGCGGAGGGCGCTGATTCGCTGAACCGCTGAACCGGGCCGGGAGGAGCCGGACGTGGCGTAGGGGTTACCACGTCCGGCTTCGCTGTCCCGGCTCAGGGCTTCTCTTCGGAAGGCACTTCACCCGTCAGCACGCAGATGAGTGCGACGGGATCGCACTTCACCGGGAAGATTGGGTTGATGCCCGAGCCGCGCAGCCGGCCCACGCTGAAGTCCGGGTACGGATCGCACGCCGCCTCGTTGGGCTTGCCGCCACTGGCGCATCTCACCACGGGCCAGATGCCCTTCACGCGGTACTCCGCGCTGCAGCCGTTCTCCGTGTAGCGCAGGTCCGCGACGAACTGCGTCCCGGGGATCGCCGGCGTGTTGTAGATGCGCAGGTTGGACCACTCGTAGCGGAAGCTCTGGGCCGGCTGACTGTCGGCCTCGGGCACATCGAGGCTCGAGGCCGACAGCTCCGGCACGTCGCAGAAGTTGTCCTCGCCCGGGGACTCGGACGCCAGCGCCCCCACCGAGTACGGCTTGCCCAGCGCCTCGAGGTTGTCCTCGGGGGCGTAGTCCTCCGCCAGCCCTCCCAGCCGGGTCGTGCGGATCGCCACGGTGTCCGGCGCGGCGGGATCCTGGCTGAAGTACTTCTGCAGGCCCACCGGCTCCGCCGTCAACAGCGTGCACGGCCGGTCGGGGTTCGCCGTCCCTTCCTTCAACGTATAGGTGGCGGCGAACGAGCCGGTGGAGCCGTCCGACACGGCCCGAGCCACCGAGCACTGCCGCTCCGGATCCTGGGTGTTGCACGCGCTCAGCACGGTGGCCATGGCCACCGCGCCCACGCTCAGTCCCATCAGTTCACGCTTCATGGCAGGTGTTCTCCGGGCAGCAGGCTAGAAGCTGATCTTCGCGCCGAGGCGGATGGACCGCGGCGACTGGTAGGCGATCGGCCGCTTGAAGTTGGGGTTGACCTCATTCGGGGTGATGGGCTTGTCGTTGGCGGTCGCGATCACCCTGCAGTTGCCGCCCTCCACCCGGCAGGCCTCCACGTCCGCCAGCTTCTCCCCGTTCTCCAGGGCGTACACGCGGGTGAAGGTGAAGCTCTGGTCCACCGCCGTGTACTGCTGGAAGTTGAAGACGTTGAAGACATCCAGCGAGAGGCTCAGCACCATGTCCCGCGCGAGCTTCTGGTTGAAGCCCACGTGCGTGTCGATGTCGTGCACCCACGGCAGGCGCCCGGCGGTGCCGCGCGGCAGGATGAACGTCTCCGCGCCGCTGCGACGCGGGTGCGCTCCCAGCACGTTGATCACCGTCCCGGAGCGGCCACGGTAGCTGGCGCCGAGGTTGAGGCTCGTGGCGTTGCCGAAGGCGATCTCGCGCGCCCCGTAGGCCTTGACGTTGTGCGTGCGGTCGCCGGGCAGCAGGCCGTACCGGTTGGTCGTCAGCGAGAGCAGATCGAAGTCGCGCGTCAGGTTGGGCGACAGCTGGCCGGTGTCCGCGCGGAACAGGCCCGAGTAGTTCCCCTGCAGCCGCGACCAGGTGTAGCTGGCCTGGGCGAGCCACTGGTTGGAGAAGTTCTTCTGGTAGTAGAGCGACACCCCGTCGTACTTGCGCACGGCCCGCGGGAAGTCCGTCGAGTACCCCTTGCCGGGGTTGCCGATGAAGAAGGTGCTGCCGTCATCCCGGCTCATGTCCTCGATGACGTCGTTGAGCGTGCGCCGGGTGTACGTCAGGCCCAGGCGGCCCAGGAGCAGCTCGTACTCACCGCCGACGACGATCTCGTCCATGGACTGGGGCTTGATGTCGGGGTCCACGGGCACGCGATCGCCGCCCTCCACGTTCCAGAACTGGTTGGGGCTCTCGTCGTTGCCGATGGCCTGGCGGTACTCGTTGCTGGCGCAGGCCGTCCGCAGGGACACCGGATCGGCCGGGTTGCACGCCGGCGCGTCATAGGTGGCCGACATGAGCTGCTGCTGCGGGAACGAGAGGTCCGCCATGTCCAGCGTCATGCTCTCGTAGAAGCGCGCGAAGTTGACGAAGAGCTTGGAGCGGCCCTGCTGGGTGGGATCGTAGATGACGCCCAGGCGCGGGGACCACTGGTTGGGCAGATAGAGCCCCACCTTCCCGTCCAGCCCCCACACGGTCTGCGCGTCGTAGCGGACACCGACGTTGGCGGTGAACTTGTCGAGCACCGTCCAGCTGTCCTGGATGAAGCCACCCACCGTCATGGACTTGGAGGTGCCCTCCTTCGTCTCCAGGAAGACGGGCTGGTCCGGCGCGTCCAGGTAGCCGTACTGGGTGGAGCTGAACCAGCACGTGCCGTTGGTGCACTCCGTCCAGGGCGTCAGGCCGGTGCGCGCGCGGTTGTTGTAGAAGCTCAGCCGCTCCAGATCGAGGCCGGCCTTCACCACGTGGTGGCCCCGCCACTGGAAGAGGTAGGTGCCCAGCACCTTGCCCTGGATGCGATCCAGCTTCTGGATGCTGATGGTGCCGGGGCCTCCCGTCGAGTACGCGCTCACCGGGCAGCGCGTCGCGCGGCGGTCCGTCGTGGTGTCGGTGGGCAGCAGCTCCACCGGCGAGTCACACACCGACGGATCGGGAATCTCCTCGAACTCGGTGATGCTGTGGAAGTCCCGCCCCACGTCGCCCAGCCTCGTGGCCGGACTGCGGGTGCGCCGGTAGTTGATGCGCGGCATGCTCGACAGGCCCTCGCCCGAGTTCAGCCCCGAGTCATCCGACGGGAGGATCGTGTCCTCCTGGTGGTGCCAGCCCACCGTGGCGTCGACGAGCAGCTTCTTGCCGAAGAACGAGGAGGACTGCTTGGCCACCAGGTCCATCGCGTCGTTGCTGCGCAGGGTGGCGATGGAGTCATAGGAGCCCTGCACGAAGCCGGTGCAGGACAGGCCGGCGCACACCTCGGGGTCGCCGTCGTCGCTGAAGGAGTACTTGCCCCGCCCGCCCGACGAGCGCGGCGTGCCGAACACGGAGACCGAGAGGTTGTGGTCCGGGTTGAAGGCGTAGGTCAGCTTGGCCGTGTACTGCAGGCTCCGCTCGTCCGCGAAGCGCTGGGTCTGGGTGCCCTCGATGGGCGTGGCCAGCACGTACTTCGTCGCGGGATCCACCCGCGCGGCGCCCACGGAGTTGCAGCCGTTGGGCACATCCACCGCGGTGCAGATGTCCAGCGTGCTGAGCTGGCGCTCCACCTGGATGCGGTTGAAGGACGGCGCCACGCCCACGTAGAACCAGAACTTGTCCTTGAGGATGGGGCCGCCGAGATCGAAGCCGAAGTCTCCCAGGTTCCACGGCTTGCCCTGGGCGCTGATGACGGAGCCCGCCTGGAGGATCGCCGTGCCCGACTCCTGCATGAAGCCCGGGGCCACGTTGGCGAAGACGGAGCCGTGGAACTCGTTGGAGCCGGACTTGGTGACGACGTTGAGGATGCCACCGGTGGAGCGGCCATACTCGGGCATGTAGCCGCTGGTGATGACGTTGACCTCCTGGACGAACTCCACGGACAGCGGCGTGCCCACCGTGCCCACGCTGGGATCGTTCACGGACAGGCCGTCCACGACGTACTGGCTCTCCGGCGAGCTGCTGCCGCTGACGCTCACGCCGTAGCGGTCCGAGACGGCGCCGGGGGCCAGCTCGGCCAGCGACTCGAAGGAGCGCGACGCCGAGCCCTTGCTGCCCGGGCGGATGACGGCCACGTTGCGCAGGAACTCCTCGTCCACGCTGATGCCCACCGCGCTGGAGCCGACGTCCACGGTGAACGGCTGGCTGGAGATCTCGATCACCTCACTGAGGTTCTCCGGGAGCAGCTCGACGTTGACGCGGATGGTGCGGTCGATGCGCAGCGCGACCTCCGAGCGCGCGAAGGGCTTGAACTCCGCGGCCTCCACGCGGAGCGTGTACTGCCCCGGCGGCAGCTGCGAGATGCGGTAGGCGCCCGCGGCATCCGTGACGACGACCCGCTCGCCCTGGAGCTGGGGTGCGGTGGCCGTGATGACGGCGTCCGCGATCGGCTGCTTGGACTCCGCGCTGACGACGGTGCCGATGATGACCGAGTTGCCCTGGGCGAGCGCCCCGGACCCCAGCAGCATGGCGACGAGACACAGGCCCCGAGCCAGATACGCACGTTTCGACAAGTCGACCCCTCCGGAAATGGCGGGCGCACTTTGTCTCAAAGCGGACGGAAGCCCAAATCCCATCTGAGGACCGGTGGAAAAAGGGAAGTTGGGATGCGCTGCGGCAACGCCGGAGCGAAAGAGCCACACCCCTGGTGAGGCTCTGCTGGTACATCCAGGGCTCCACCACCCCTCCGAGGAGCCCGGGCATGGCCAAGCGCGCCTCCAACGGCCGAGGCAGCCAGAAGACCATCGAGCGAGACGTCATCCCCGAGGGGGTGGACGTGCCGGACCGGGCGCTGTTCTTCAACCGGGAGCTGTCCTGGCTGGCCTTCAACGATCGGGTGCTGCAGCTGGCCGAGGGCAGCTCGGTGCCGCTGATGGAGCGCGTGAAGTTCTGCGCCATCTACGCGCGCAACCTGGATGAGTTCTTCATGATCCGGGTGGCCCGACTGCACGAGCAGCACCGCGCGGGCGTCTCCCGGCTGGTGCCGGATGGGGCCACGCCGGGAGAGACGCTCGACAAGCTGCACGAGGGCATCCGGGCCCAGGGGCGGCGTCACAGCGACTGCTTCGAGCGGGTGCTGCGTCCGGCGCTGGCGGAGAAGGGCCTGCGCATCCTCTCCATGAAGGAGCTGGACACGGAGGCGCGGGCGCAGATGGACCAGCGCTTCCGCGAGCAGATCTTCCCGGTGCTGACGCCCCTGGCGATCGGGCTGGGACGGCACTTCCCGTACATCTCCAACCTCTCGGTGAGCCTGGCGGTGCTGCTGAGGGATCCGGTGGCGGAGGTGGAGAACGTGGCGCGGGTGAAGGTGCCCAAGGAGCTGCTGCCGCGCTTCGTGCCGCTCAAGAGCGGAGGCGGGACGGCGTTCGTGCCGCTCGAGGACATCATCGCCTGCCACCTGGGCACGCTGTTTCCCGGCATGGAGGTGCTGGACTACGGGCTGTTCCGGGTGACGCGGGACGCGGACTTCACGGTGTCCGAGGACGCCGAGGATCTGCTGGTGGCGGTGCAGGACGAGCTGCGCCAGCGCCGCTTCGGGGACGTCATCCGCCTGGAGCTTCAGGCGGGGATGAACCGGAAGCTGTGCGAGCCGCTGGTGGAGGCGCTCGGGCTGGAGCCTCGGCAGGTGTACGAGGAGCAGGGGCTGCTGGCGCTGGCGGATCTGCACGCGGTGGTGTCCACGCCGGGCTTCTCCGAGCTGAGGGATCCGCCGTGGACGCCCGTCACCCAGCCCCGGCTGCGCCCGGACCCGGACGCGGAGGGCGGCACGACGGTGATGGCGGCGATGCGCCGGGGCGATCTGCTGGTGCACCACCCCTACGAGTCCTTCACCACCTCGGTGGAGCGCTTCGTGACGGAGGCGGTGGAGGATCCGGACGTCCTGGCCATCAAGCAGACGGTGTACCGCACGTCGGACAAGTCACCGCTGGTGCCGGCGCTGATCCGCGCCACGGAGGGCGGCAAGCAGGCGGTGTGCATGGTGGAGCTCAAGGCCCGCTTCGACGAGCGCACCAACATCCAGTGGGCGCTGGCGCTGGAGGAGGCGGGCGTGCACGTGGTCTACGGCATCCCCGGGCTGAAGACGCACGCCAAGGCGATCCTGATCGTCCGCCGCGAGGGAGAGAAGATCCGCCACTACGTGCACATCGGCACGGGCAACTACAACCCGAAGACGGCGCGGCTCTACACGGACATGGGGCTGTTCACCACGGACCCGGAGCTGGGCGCGGACGTGGCGGACCTGTTCAACTACCTGACGGGGTTCGCGCGCCCGCAGACCTTCCGCAAGCTGCTGGTGGCGCCCATCAACCTGCGCGAGGGGCTGCTCGCGGAGGTCCGCCGCACGGTGGCCGCGCACTCGAAGGACAAGCCCGCGCGCATCCAGATGAAGATGAACGCGCTGGTGGATCCGGTGATGATCCGGGCGCTGTACGACGCCTCGCGCGCGGGCGTGAAGGTGGACCTCAATGTGCGAGGGATCTGCTGCCTGCGTCCCGGGGTGCCCGGGGTGTCGGAGAACATCCGGGTGGTGTCGCTCCTGGGACGCTTCCTGGAGCACCCACGCATCTATCTGTTCGAGCGCGGCGGCGAGGCGCGCTGCTTCATCGGCTCGGCGGACCTGATGCCGCGCAACCTGGACCACCGCGTGGAGGCGCTGGCGCCCGTGGAGGACGCGCAGCTGCTGGCCCAGGTGCGCGACGTGCTCGAGCGGTGCTTCGCGGACAACACCCACGCCTGGGAGCTCGCGGCGGACGGCACCTGGCGCCGCCGCAAGCAGCAGGACGGAGAGAAGCGCTGGGCTCAGGGCGAGCTGATGGAACGCGCGGTGCGGCTGGCACAGGCCGCCACGGGCCGCCCGATGCCTTGACGAGCGACGCGCTTCAGGTGCTCGCCACCCGCGCGGCCACGGGCTGAGCGGCGGGCCGCATCGCCGCGAGCGTCTGGCGGATGCCCTCCTCGTAGGGCGTCTTGCGCACCTCTCCCAGCAGCCCGCGCAGCGCCGAGTCGTCCATCAGCACCGGCGTGGTCTGCAGGTAGTGCATCTCGACGAGCTCGCGCATGAGCGGGTTGAACAGCCCCAGGGCCCGCACCAGCAGCGGGCCGGCGACGCGGAGCTTCGGAGGGCGCCCCACCTCCGCGAAGATGCGCTCCACGAGCGCTCGCTGCGTGATGACGCCCGCCCCAGCCAGGTTCCACGTCCGGCCGTAGGCGCGCGGCTCCTGCATGAGCGCGGTGACGACAGGCCCCACGTCGGGGACGAAGACGAACTCATGCGGGGTATCGATCGGCCCGATGAGGTTGGCGCGGGTGCCCTCCACGGCGGCCTTGAAGGCGCCGTGAAGCAGGCTGCGCTCGACTCCCGGCCCGTAGAAGTCCGGCAGCCGCAGGATGGTGGTCTGGAGCCCGCCGCGCCCGTGGGCCTCGAGCACCAGATCCTCCTGCTGCTTGCGCATCTGCCCCTTGAAGGTGTGGGGCTCGCGCGGGTGCGCCTCGGTGACCTTCTCGGTCTGGGGACGCCCGAAGGGATACACCGTGCCGATCTGCACCAGGCGGGAGACTCCCGCCGCCACTGCCCCCTCGATCGTCTGGCGCATGATCACCGGGTGGAGCTTGAACTCCCAGTAGGGCACGCCGACCAGGTAGACGAGCGTGTCCACACCCTGCGCCGCCGCACGCACGGAGGCGGGCTCGTCCGGGTTCCACGTGACGATCTCCGCCAGGGGATCGGCGCCGAACTCGGCCTGCAGCGAGCCTCTCGAGCGCCCCACCACCCGGTAGGGTTGGCCGGCTGCCCGCAGCGCCGCTGCCACACTCCTCCCGATAGCTCCCGCTGCTCCAACCAGTGCGACCTTGCCCATGACCTGCTCCTTCTTTCGAACACCCAAGAGAAGAGTGAACACCGTTCACTGAACGCCGTTCATTTAATGTTGGCCGTTCTGTTCGTCAAGCCTTAGAGTTCAGCCCATGGGCAGCGCCGAGCGAAAGCAGAGGCAGAAAGCGCAGTTACGCGAGCAGATCCTGGCAGCGGCGCGGGACATCGTGGTGCGGGAGGGATTCCGCGGGCTGTCGATGCGCAAGCTGGCGGACGCGGTGGAGTACGCGCCGGCGACGCTGTACCTGCACTTCCAGAACCGGGATGAGATCGCCCAGGAGCTGTGCGCGGGAGGCTTCCAGGAGCTGTGGAGCTTCCTGGAGCCCGCGGCCTCGGTGGCGGATCCGCTGGAGCGGCTGCGCGTGGCGGCCGAGCGCTACGTGCGGTTCGGCGTGAGCCATCCGGAGACCTACTCCTTCATCTTCCTGGAGGATCCGAAGATCACCAGCGCCGTGCTGCGAGGTACTCCCAAGGAGGGAGGCGAGCGGTCGTTCCACCTGCTGATCGGAGCCTTTCAGGAGCTCCACACCCAGGGCCGGCTGGCACCCGGCGCGGACCCGCAGCGGCTGGCGGAAGTGCTCTGGGCGGGGCTGCACGGGGTGGTGAGCCTCGAGCTCACGTGCTCGGACTTCCTTCAGACGCCGGCCGAGGTGCTCTCCGCGAGCATGCTCCAGAGCCTGCTCACCGGGATGCTCCTGCCGGGTTCTGACGCTCGAGCCGCCCGGACGCCTGGCTCCTGACGGGCGAGGCGGCGAGCAGGCACCTGTTCCCGCGCGTAGGCGCCCCTCCTCTCCTCCGAACCCGCTACGCTCGGGTCCGTGAGCGAGTACGTCACCCACCGCGACGCGCTGACGGGCCCCCGGCTGGAGTCCCTCCGGGAGGCCCTGCTGGCGTCACGCTTCGTGGCACGCAGCCCGCTCATGGGGACGTTCCAGGCCAGCAAGGGCTTCGCCTTCATCTTCACGGAGGCGGGCCAGGCCACGCTGCTGGAGCGCTTCCCCTTCCTGAGCGCCTACCTCTCGCTGGTGCAGAATCCGGCGACGACGCGCGGACTGCTGCCGTGGCGCGAGCGACTGTTCGGCGCGCGCAAGGATCGCCTCCGGCCGAACGCCTTCTATCTGAACCTGCTGCTGCTCGAGGCCGGCAAGAGCGTGGGGCGCCACATCGACGCCACGCTCCAGGATCCGAGCGGCGTTCCAGGCGCGGTCCCCGAGCACGTCAGCGTGCTCTACCTGGAGGTGCCGACGGGGGCCCAGGGCGGAGCGCTGCACCTGCTGAGGGAGGACCAGTCGGTGGGCAAGGTCCATCCCCGCCGCGGGCTCCTGGTGCAGTTCCGCGGTGACCTCCAGCACGAGGTCCAGCCCTTCACGGGCGGCCCGGAGGGAGCGCTCCGGGCGAGCCTCGTCTGCGAGCAGTACGCGTTTGGCCCGGAGGCGCTGGCGCGCATCCCAGCGTTCCGGATCCAGTCCAAGGCAGGCTTCGCCGCCTACCTGGACGCGCATCGAGATCGCGAATCGGCAACACAGTAGATGCGCTCTAGG
Source organism: Hyalangium gracile (assembly GCF_020103725.1). Taxonomy (NCBI): domain Bacteria; kingdom Pseudomonadati; phylum Myxococcota; class Myxococcia; order Myxococcales; family Archangiaceae; genus Hyalangium; species Hyalangium gracile. The sequence continues at coordinate 134,933 of NZ_JAHXBG010000015.1, forward strand.
CCGCCAAGGCGGACCGCATCGCCTGGGTGGCGTACCCGAAGGCGGGACAGCTCGGGACGGATCTCAATCGGGATGTGCTCTGGAAGCACCTGCTGAAGGAAGGCATCCAGGGCGTGCGCCAGGTCGCGCTCGATCCCGTCTGGAGCGCCATGCGCTTCCGCCCGGGGGCGTGAGCAACAAGCGCCCCACGGCAGGCGTCCTCAGCGAAGCGACGCGACGAGCTCGTCGAGCTGGTCCATCGTCTCGCGCATGCCGTGCTCCATGCCCGAGGCAAGAGCCCCCTCGCGAGCCTCCTTCGACGGATACAGCTCGTGCGAGACCAGGTGCGTCTTGCCATTGCGCTCGGTGAGCGTGACAGTGACGACCACCGGCGAGTCCGGGAACGGCTCGAAGATCTGCGTGTACACCAGGCGCGAGTGCGGAGTGAGCTCGGAGTACTCGCCATAGAACGAGAACTGGTCGCCCGTGTCGCGCCGCAGGGTGTAGCGATACTTGCCGCCCACCCGGACGTCGGCCTCGCACCCGACGACTTCGACGCAATGGGACTTGGGCGCCCACCACCGCTTCACCAGCTCGGGTCGCGTCCAGGCGTCGAACACGATGCGTGCCGGCCCGTTGAACGTGCGCGAGATGATGATCTCGCGCTCGGCCTTGAGCTCCATCGTGGTGAGGTTTCTCGGGGCGGCGGTCTCACTGCTAACGCTTGCGATCATCGTCCTTCTCCTTGTCCTTGAGCTCTTCAATGAGCTCGTCCAGTTCCCCGAAGCGCGCATCCCAGAGCTGGTGATAGCGCTCGAGCCATTCATGAAGTTGGCGGAGAGGCTCCGCGCGCAGCTCGTAGAGCCGCTGCTGGGCGCGCGGCTGCACCTCGACGAGCCCCGCCTCCTTCAAAACGCGTAGGTGCTTCGAGACCTGCGGCTGGTTGAGCTGCAGCCGCTCGCCGATCTCGTTCACGGGGCAAGGCCCGGAGCGCAGCAGCTCGACGATTCGGAATCTATTGGGCTCGGCAAGAGCCGCGAACGTCTCGACCATGATGCACATATGCCCATTCAGGCATATGCCTGTCAAGGCATATTCTAAAATGGGGGGACAGCCGAGCGAGCGCGCGCCCCTACCCCACCCGGATGCGAACCACGCGCGAGCCGCCCGCGATGAGGTCGTGCTTGCCCTGGCGGAGCGGGATGGAGCGGAGCGTCACGCTGATCACGATCCATCTGAAGACGCGAGCGGAAGCCACGGTGACAAGCATGGTTCTGGGGACCTCCTTGAACCGGCCCGACACCACCGAGGGGAGTTCTTCTCGAAGGGACTGCTTCCCGAGGACCGAAACCCGGGAAAGGTCCTGGCCTACGCGGTGGCCTGAGTCATTCCGAAGAAGAGCATGCATCCTGGAGGGAGGCGCCTGAGCCAAGACAACTGCCCGGCCAAGGAGGCACCCTGTGAGCGAACCGGTACCGAACTGGTATGACAAGAAGACCAGTTAGTACGAGGGATCCGGCTGAGGCGGGGACGTCAGCTTGAATGCCGCGAATACCACGAGCCCTCCCACCACCGCCGTCGCACTGGCCGAGAGCCACCACGGGACGACGAGGATGAGCCCGAAGGAGCCTCTGTCATGGCACTCTCGATCAAGACCGTCCGCGAGCGGCGACCTCCCCTGCCATGCAAGGCGTCGGAGGCCTATCAGGATACGCCGGCTCATGGCTCTCCCGAGGTGGGCTGGCGGGGAGCATCGTAGACAGGCATGTAACAGCCGCCCTCGTAGTCCACAGCGGTGGGTCCGCATGGTGGCTTCGCGGTCCCGATAGGTACCCAGCATCCACCGTTGATGACGCGCTGCAGGCGCGGCTCGCAAGGCGGCTTGCGCTGACCCGGTAATGGCGTGTTGGGCATTTTCGCTCCGAGCACATAGGAGGGCATCACCACTCGGCCCACATCATGCGCGCTCGACAGCACCTCATCCGCCACGCCGGCATCAGGGATCTCTGGAGAGGGCGATTGCCGCTGCTGTTCCACTACGAAGTACGAGGGATCCGGCTGAGGCGGGGACGTCAGCTTGAATGCCGCGAACACCACGAGCCCTCCCACCATCGCCGCCACGCTGGCCGAGAGCCACCACGGAATAACGAACTCCGGCGGCGGGCCCGGCTTGGATGCGCGCTCCGTCTTGGCTGCGGAAGTCGTTGGGACAATGGGCTTGGAGGCGTCCTTGTCGCCGGCCGCTTCCAAGAAGCCGACGGCCAGAGCCTGTGCTGGTGGGCGCGAGTGCCGCTCTTCGGAGAGCGCTGACAGAACAAGCCGCTCGAGGCCCTTGCTCACCGTGGCCAGGTCGCCAGGCGGAAGCACCCGCCGCTGCGGACCAGAAACCTCCTCAGGGACTGGCGGATACATGCGGGTGCACATCCGGTAGGCCGCCACTCCCAGCGCGTAGATGTCATCCGGAGGGCCGGCCTCGTAGGGCTCCCCTGTCTTCCGGTGCGCCCAGACCCAGCGGTGGGCCTCGGGCGTGCGGTAGCTGCTGGTGCCCGGAGGCAAGACCGAGTCCGTCAGTTCCTTCGCTCCGGCATAGGTGCCGCAACCCCAATCGAGCAGGACGGCGCGTCCCTCGACCGTGACGAGCACGTTGTTTCCCTTCACGTCGCGGTGCAGGCCGTCGGCGGCGTGCGCCACAGCCAGGGCCTCCGCCAGTTGCGCCAGGAGTTGCAGCACCTCTGCCGACGTGCGCGGTCGCTCACGCGCCCAGTCGTACAGGAGCACTCCCTCCACCCACTCCATGACGACATAGGGGAACAGCAACCCCTCCTCCCCCGTCCACCAGCCCCGATCCTCGAAGCGAGGCACCGAGGGATGCACCACGCGCTGCAACAGATCCACCTCGCGCACGAAGCGCGGGTCGTCGGGATGCAGGGCCAGCTTCAGCGCGAAGCTGCCGGCTTCGGGGTGGCCGGCTCGCTCCACTCGAAAGATGAGCCCGAAGGAACCCCTGTCATGCCGCTCTCGCACCACCCACGGGCCTATCCCCACTCCGGGGACCATCTCGGGATGCGGACGCGTGTCGCGAAGAGTCATGGCTGCCCTCCCAGGTCGGCAGCTCATGACCCTACCTCGCAAGGTGGGTCAGGCACCAGATGCGGCCCACGAGCACTGGGACGGGAGGGACCACAGCCTCGATCCCAAGGTGATTCCCCGAGGAGAAGCCCCTGAAACTGAAAACCCCGGTCTCCAGCGAGCTGGAAACCGGGGCCTCAGGACTGCGGAGTTGCGGGGGCAGGATTTGAACCTGCGACCTTCGGGTTATGAGCCCGACGAGCTACCAGGCTGCTCCACCCCGCGACACTGTGCTGCGACTCTCAGTAGAACGACGGAGCCCCTTCCGGTCATTCCCGGAAGGGGCTCCGGTGCTTCCAGTTGCGGGGGCAGGATTTGAACCTGCGACCTTCGGGTTATGAGCCCGACGAGCTACCAGGCTGCTCCACCCCGCGACAAAGGCGAGGGCTAAGTACCGCCCTCCCCCCAGTGCGTCAACACCTTTTTCCGGAGCCCACCCCTCAGACCTTCTTGTTCTTCAACAGGTCCGCGAGCGTGCCGAATCCCTTGCCGCCACCGCCGGTGGGCTTCTGGCTCTTCTGCCACGCGTCCAGCTCCGCGCGCTCCTCCGCCCGCTCGGCCGCAGTGATCGACAGCCGGATCTTCCCCGACGCGTCGATGTCCAGGATGGCCACCTTCAGCTCCTGGCCCAGCGAGTAGTGCTTGCGCAGATCCGTGCCGCGATCCGTGCCCGTCTCCGCCGCCGGGATGAGGCCCTTGCCGCCCGGGAACTGCAGGAACACGCCGTAGGGCTCGATGCGATCCACCTTGCCCACCACCACTTGGCCCACCTTCGGGCGCGGGGCCGCGGGCTCGGCCGGCTTGGCAGCCTTCGCTTCGGGGGCCGGACGCTCCTCGGGAGGACGCTGCGCCTCCTCCTCGGTGATCTTCCGCAGGCCGATCCGCTTCTCGTTCGGATCGATCTTCTCGATCACCACCCAGATCGTCTCGCCCTCCTTCACCACGTCACGCGGGTGCGCGATACGGCGATCGGACAGCGCGGAGATGTGCACCAGGCCATCCACGCCCGGCCGCAGCTCCACGAAGGCGCCGAACGCCTGCAGCCGGACGACCTTGCCCTGCAGCCGGTCGCCCTCCTTGAGGGTGGCCAGCGCCGCCTTGAACGGATCCTCCTGGCGCGAGCGCATGGACAGCGTGATGCGCTCCTTCTGCTTGGCCTTGTCCGGCGAGTTCGGCTGGGCCGCCTCGAGACGGAGGATCTCCACCTCCACCTCGTCGCCCACCTTCACCACCTCGCTGGGGTGGCCCACGCGCACGTGGGACAGCTCGGAGACGGGGATCATCCCCTCCACGCCGCCCAGGTCCACGAAGACGCCGAAGTCACGCACGCCGGTGACCTTGCCCTTGACGACCTTGCCCTCGGACAGGCCCTTGCGCGTCTGCTCCGCCAGCTTCTTCTGCTCCTCCTCGAGCAGCGCGCGCCGCGACAGCACCACGTTGCGCTCGCGCACCTCGGTGACGCGGAAGGTGAGCTTCTCGCCGATGAACTGATCCGGCTTCTCCACGAAGCGGATGTCCAGCTGGCTGATGGGGCAGAAGGCGCGCACATCGCCGATGGCCACCTCGACGCCGCCCTTGTTCACCCCCAGCACCATGCCCTCGACAGGCATGCCCGAGGCGCGCGCCTCGGCCAGCATGGCCATGTTCGCGCTGCCCTTGGTCAGCGCCCGGCTCAGCTGGATGCCGCGAGCGCCCGCCTCGATGACGTGCGCCTCGAGCGTGTCGCCCACGCCGTAGCGCAGGATGCCCTCGTCGTCCTTGAGCTCGCGCAGCTCGATCATCGCCTCGCTCTTGACGCCATCGAGCGACACGAACGCGGTGTCCGCGCCGAGCTGGAAGATCTTGCCCGTCACCTTCTCGCCGATGCGCACGCTGCGCCGGGCAGGGACGCCGCCCTCCTTCACCTGCGCCTCGAACATCTGCGCGAAGGACTCGCTCTCGGGCACCTCCTCATAGAGGGCGCTGCTCGGAGCAGGCGCGGGAGCCGGGCGCGGCGTGGGAGCAGGCGTCGGCGCGGGCGTCGGAGCGGCCGTGGCCTCGGCGGCTGGAGCCTCACCCGCCGGAGCCGACTCGGTCGCCGCGGCGGGCTGCTCGCCCACCGGGCCTCGCGTCTCGATGACGCCCGAGGCGCGCTTCACGACGACCATCGGGCCCTGGGGCTTGCGCTCACCCCCGCCCTTGCGCTCGCCGCCGCCGCCACCACCGCGCGGACCGCGATCGCCACCGCCACCGCCACGGGGACGCCGATCCTCGCGAGGAGCGCCAGCGGACGCGCCGCCATTCTCTCCCTCGGGCTTGGGACGCGCCTCGCGCTCACCGCCGCCACGGCGGTCCGGCCCACCACGGCCGCCCCGGTCTCCTCCCCGGTCGCCGCCGCGATCGCCGCCACGGCCCTCGCGCTCGCCACCGCGGCCCGAGGGGATACCGAGCATCACGTCACCGAAGGTGGCCTTTGGCTTCTTGGGGCCAAACCCACCTGCTCCAGAACCGCTCTTCTCGTCGCTCACTGCCGAGACCTTCCTGAAGGAAATCCTGGCCAGGTTTCAGGCCAAACGGGGCTGCTGAAAAAGGCGGCGCACTCTACACGGGCTCCACGCTCGGACGGAAGTCGCTTGAAGCGATTCGCATGCACCGCATCCGTTGCCCAACGCCGGAGGCCTGCCGCTCCATCCTTATGAAGCGTAAAGAATCCAGCCGTCCGGCTCCCCGCCTGCCCTCCGGGACTACCGCTTCACGAGCCTCCGGAACCGACGGAACACCGCGAGGGCCTGGGGCATGCCCAGGGCCGCCGTGAGAGCGAAATAGACGATTCCAAAGGGAAGAATGACGCCAGCGGCCGTGATGACCGGGTGCAGCGCGGGAGGTACGAGCACGCCCCCACCCCACTCCTCCGCCACCCCCGCCATGGGCCCCAGCAACCGCGCCAGCAGCAGCTTGACGCCCAGCGCCACGAGCCCGGCCCCGGCGGCACAGGCCCACAGCTTCGGCAGCAGCCCAGGAGGTGGACCTACATGGCCCCCTATGCGCCCAGCCAGGCTCCGGCGCAGCAGCCACGCCTCCAGCCAGGCGACCGCGCCCGAGACGCCCGTAATGAAGAAGCCACCCAGGTGCCGAGGCAGCCCCAGCAGGCCAGGCAGGTACAGGCCCAGGGCCCAGGTGAGGCCCGCGCTCACGGCCACTCGGAGGACAGCGAAGCGCAGGGGCGTGTTGGGATCCTTCAGCGCGTAGAAGGCGGAGGAGTAGAGCCGGCCCACCGTGGAGGACACCAGGCCCACCGCCGCGCCCATCAACAGGTACCAGACGAAGCGCGAGTCCGCGGCGGTGAAGCGACCCGTCTGCAGGAGCGTGGCGCCCACCACGTCACCAATGAAGAGGAACGCGGCGGCCGAGGGCACGACGAAGAAGGCCACCCGGCGAGAGGCGGCGTCCAGGCGCTCGCGCAGCTTCGCGCTCACCTCCTCGGGGGCCGCGCCGCCGGTGGTGCGAGACATCTCCGGCAGCTCGGCGGCGGACACCGCCATGCCGAACAGGCTCACGGGGATGAGGTAGATCGTCTGCGCGTAGAAGAGGGAGGACAGGGTCCGCTCGGACAGCAGCGACGCCACGGCCGTGTCCACATAGGCGCTGATCTGCACCACGCCCCGGCCAATCACCACCGAGACGAAGCTGCGCAGCACCCGGCGCACCGAGGCGCTCGCCACGGAGAGCGCGGGCCGGAACCGCCCCAGCAGCCGCAGCACGGACGGCACCTGCACGGCGAACTGGAGGAAGCTGCCCAGCACCACCGCATGGGAGAGCCACTCCACCAGCCGCTGCTCGCCGCTGCGCCCGCCCATGGCCACCAGCGTGGCGATGAGGACGAGGTTCCACGCCACCGGCGCCAGGTAGGACAGCAGGAAGCGGCGATGGCTGTTGAGGATGCCCAGGCACCACGCCGACATCACCAGCAGCCCCGTGCCGGGGAAGATGATGCGCACCAGCTGGATGGCCAGCGCGCGGGACTCGCCCTCGAAGCCCGGGGCGATGAGGTCCACGAACAGGGGCGTGGCGAGCATGCCCACCGCCACCACCGCGCTGACGGCCACCGCGAGCAGCCCGAAGATGGCCCCCGCCAGCCGGTCCGCCTCCTCCTGCTTCTTCTCTCCCAGGAGCTGGGCGTACACCGGGATGAAGGAGCCGGAGAGCACCCCCTCGCCGAAGAGGTTCTGCAGGAAGTTGGGGATGCGCAGCGCCGCTCGGAAGACGGCCGCCGCCTCCGCGTTTCCCAGGTAGTGGGCGAAGACGCGCTCGCGCACCAGGCCCATCAGGCGCGAGGCGAGGATGCCGGCGGCGACGAACAGCGCACCCCGGCCACTGCCCTGCTCGGGCTTCTGGGCGGTCGGAACGGAAGTGGTCAAGAGCGCGCGGCAATCTACGCGGGACGTTCACCGCCATGAAGCAAGAAGACAGCCTGCCACTGTTTTCCTTGACGGTGCCCCCTGCAGGCCGCAATGGTCCGGCCCGATGGCGGGTCCCGCGGACAGCGATCTGTTGAATGACGTGGCGCGCATCCGGCGTGTGCTGGCGCGCGAGCTGGAGACCATCAACGAGTACGAGGCGTTCGCCCAGGCCTCCTCGCACCCCGAGGTCCGCGCCTTCTTCCTGCACCTGGCCGCCGAGGAGAAGGAGCACGTCTCCGAGGCCACCCAGATGCTGCGCATGCTGGACAGCGCGCAGAACGCCCACTTCGCCAATCCCATCGAGCCGGGCCACTTCCAGAAGGCCATCGGCGCGGCCACCGCTCCCTCGGCTGCCACCTCTCCTCCCCCCGCGCCCACGCCTGCTGGCGGCGGGAACACCGCGGGCCGTCCTGTCGAGCCCATCTCCCACCTCCCCCCTCAGCGCGTCATCTACGGTCTGACCGCTCCTCCCTCCGAGAACGCCTACCCGCTCACCGTGGGTTCGCTCAGGCGTCCCGGCGGCGGGGGCGGTGGCCGGGGTGGCGGTCGCTGACGATTTCTCCTCTAGAGGAGCTTGCCGATGCCTGACTTCCTTGGACATGCAGAGAACCCGCTCCGTGAAGAGGAGTGGTCCCGCCTCAATGAGACCGTGATCCAGGTGGCGCGCCGCTCCCTGGTGGGCCGCCGCATCCTGGACATCTATGGTCCGCTGGGCGCGGGCGTGCAGACGGTGCCCCACGACGAGTACCAGGGCGTCTCCGCGGGCGCGGTGGACATCGTCGGCGAGCAGGAGACGGCCACCGTCTTCACGGATCAGCGCAAGTTCAAGACGATCCCCATCATCTACAAGGACTTCCTGCTGCACTGGCGCGACATCGAGGCGGCCCGCATCCACAACATGCCGCTGGACGTGTCGGCCGCGGCCGGCGCCGCCGCCCTCTGCGCACAGCAGGAAGACGAGCTCATCTTCTACGGCGATCCCAAGCTCGGCCACGAGGGGCTGATGACGGCCACCGGCCGGCTCACCGTGCCGCTCGGGGACTGGACGAACCCGGGCGCCGGCTACATGGCCATCGTCGAGGCCACCCGCAAGCTCAACGAGCACGGCCACTACGGCCCCTACGCCGTGGTGCTCTCGCCGCGCCTGTACTCGATCCTGCACCGCATCTTCGAGAAGACGGGCGTGCTGGAGATCGAGACCATCCGCCAGCTCGCCTCGGACGGCGTGTTCCAGTCCAACCGGCTGCGCGGGGACTCGGGCGTGGTGGTGTCCACCGGCCGCGAGAACATGGACCTGGCCGTGGCCATGGACATGGTCACCGCCTACCTGGGCGCCTCGCGGATGAACCACCCGTTCCGCGTGCTCGAGGCGCTCATCCTGCGCATCAAGCACCCGGACTCCATCTGCACGCTCGAGGGCGCCACCCCTCCTCCGCAGCGCAAGTAGGCCCGGGAAGCAGCACGCGCCCATGGTCAAGGTCCTGGTCCTCGACGACGAGGCGAACCTGCGCAAGGTGCTCGCCGCCATGCTGCGGCGAGAGGGCTATGACGTCACCGTCGCCATGGACGGCGAGCAGGGCCTCGCCGAGTTCCAGAAGAACGGCGCGGACATCGTCGTCACCGATCTGGTGATGCCCAAGGTGGGCGGCATGGAGGTGCTGTCCACCATCAAGGGCGCCAACCCGGACGTGCCCGTCATCATCATCACCGCCCACGGCACGGTGGACTCCGCCGTGGAGGCCATCAAGGCCGGCGCCTTCGACTACATCACCAAGCCCTTCGATCAGGCGGAGCTGTCGGCCGTCATCGCCAAGGCCTCCAAGGCCCACGAGAGCAACCGGCGCTCGGTGCGCCCGGACATCAAGGCGCGCGCGGCCATCATCGGCGAGTCCGCGCAGATCCAGGACGTCTACAAGATCATCGACAAGGTGGCGGACACGCCCTCCACGGTGCTGATTACGGGCGAGAGCGGCACGGGCAAGGAGCTCATCGCCACCGCCCTGCACGGCGCCTCCAGCCGCCGGGACAAGCCCTTCATCAAGATCAACTGCGCGGCCATCCCGCACAACCTCATCGAGTCCGAGCTGTTCGGCTACGAGCGCGGCGCCTTCACCGGCGCCGTCACCTCCAAGCCCGGCCGGTTCGAGCTGGCCGACGGCGGCACGCTCTTCCTGGACGAGATCGGCGAGATCCCCGTGGAGATGCAGGTGAAGCTGCTGCGCGCGCTCCAGGAGGGCGAGTTCGAGCGCGTGGGCGGCATCAAGACGACGCGGGTGGACGTGCGCCTCATCGCCGCCACCAACCGCGATCTCCAGGCGGAGATCGAGGCCGGGCGCTTCCGCAAGGATCTCTACTACCGGCTGGCGGTGGTCCCCATCGGGCTGCCCGCCCTGCGCGAGCGCCGCAGCGACATCCCCATGCTCGCGCGGCACTTCGTGGACAAGTACAACCGCCGCCTCAACAAGAAGATCGAGGACATCGGCGACGACGCGATGGCGCTGCTGCAGGCCTACAACTGGCCCGGCAACATCCGCGAGCTGGAGAACCTCATCGAGCGCGTGCTGCTCTTCGCGGACGGGCCGCTCATCACCGCCAGGGATCTACCGGAGCCGGTGCGGCAGGGCGCGGGTGCCCCGCATCCAGGCTCGCCCGCCAGCTCCTCGGGGGTGGAGGCGCCCACGGGTGAGGCAGGGCTCAAGGACATCATCCGCATGAAGGCGGCCGAGCTCGAGAAGGACCTCATCACCAAGGCCCTCGAGGAGACCGGCGGCAACGTGACGCGAGCGGCCAAGCTGCTGCAGATCAGCCGCAAGAGCCTCCAGACGAAGATGAAGGAGTTCGGCCTGCGCGACACCGCCCCCGAGGGCAAGGACGAGGGCAAGGACGAGGGGCCAGGCAAGGACGAAGGTCCGGACGAATGAACGGCAGTCGCCGAAATATCCCCGCGAAGACGGGGGTTTCGGCCCGGCGTACCGCTCGACACAGGGAGCCAGCATGCGGCCGTCTCTTCCCACACTCGGTGAACCCCCGAAGCGCAGCCGCTTCGGCTCCGTCGTCGTCTTCTCGCTGATTCTGGGCGGGGCGGCTGGAGGCGTGTGGTGGTGGAAGCAGAACAAGGGCGCGCTGCCGCTCCAGCAGCCCCCTGCCGCCGTCGCCGTCTCCCCGCAGGACGCGGGCACGACGACCGCCGCGGCGCCCACGCCTCCTCCGGCGCCGGTGGATCCGCTCGTCGCGGCCGGCCTGCAGCGCGCCTCGGTGAAGATCGACGGTCCGCTGGAGACGGCGCTCGTCCAGGCCTCAGGGCCCACGGTGGGACCCGCGCTGGCGCAGGTGGTGACGCGCAGCCTCGTGTGGTGGGTGCGGGTGCCCAACGAGATCCTCCGTGGGGACACCCTGGACGTGCTCTACCAGCCGCGCGAGGGCGAGGAGCCGCTCGTGCACGCCGTGCGCTTCGTGAGCGGCAAGACGGGCCAGACGCACCGCGCCTACCGCTTCGTGGTGGACGCCACCGCCCGCTTCTACCAGCCGGACGGCCAGGAGATGGAGGAGCGCCTGGAGCACTCGCCGCTGGACGACTACGAGCAGGTGACGTCCCTGCTGCGCGACGGCCGAGGCCACAAGGGCGTGGACTTCAAGGCGCCGGTGGGCACGCCGGTGAAGGCTCCCTTCACGGGAGTGGTGAAGCGCAAGAACTGGAACTTCAGCAGCAACGGCAACTGCATCGAGTTGGAGGAACTCGGCGGCAAGCGGCGGCGTGCGCTCTTCCTCCACCTCTCGGAGCTGCCGAAGAGCCTCAAGGCCGGCGCGCGCTTCTCCCTGGGCCAGGTCATCGCCGAGAGCGGCAACAGCGGCCGCTCCTACGCCCCGCACCTGCACTATCAGCTCATGACGCAGGATGACCGGGTGATCGATCCGTTCGAGAGCCACCGGACCTACCGGCGCACCCTGGACGCGGACCGGCGCTCGGCCCTCGATGCCGAGATCCGGCGGATGGACTCGCTGCTGAGCCCGCCCGTGGCTGGCAACTGAGACCCATTTCTTGACACCCCTGCGCATGGCGGCTAGCGTCGCTGCCAATTTCTCAACAGTTCTCAGGGGTTAGGCCACCGTCGTCCGCAGTCCCGAGGGGCTGCCGACATCCGCGGGCCCTGGGAGCTCCTAGGGGTTTTCGGAGGTCGGATGTCGAGGCTTCGCGCCACTCTCGCCGCGCTGCTGCTGGGCGCCCCGCTGGCAGCTCATGCCGCGGATGTCACCCGCATTGCTTCCTCGTTCGACGAGGACGATCCGTTCGATCTGTTCCTCGACGTCTCCTTCGAGCGCACGCAGACCCGCTCCAAGATCACCCGCGAGCAGCTCGATCCGCTGGGAGAGAACGGGCGCGCGGATGTCTCGGAGGTCTGGCACAAGAGCACCGACTCGCGCCTGAACCTCCGGATGGCGATCGGGCTCTACAAGGACCTCGAGCTGTCCTTCGGGCTGCCGCTCATCCTCCAGCAGAACGACAGCTACAGCTTCGTCTCGGGGACGAGCGCGGAGAATTCCACCCTCGTCCGCAACTGCATCAACCCGGACGGCACGATCATCGATCCCAACTGCACGACGGACCGCACGGGTGAGCGCGCCCTCTTCACGGTCCCGTCCACGCACAAGCGCGGCGGCCTGGGCAACATGCACTTCGGCCTGGCGTACGCCTTCTTCAACCAGCAGCGGGACGAGACCAAGCCGATGTGGATCGTCGGCCTGGACTACGAGGCGCCCACCGCCAAGATGCGCGATCCGAGCGAGAACAACACGGGCGACGAGCGCGGCAACGTGGGCGACCGCGTCCACAAGTACACCTTCTACACGACGCTCTCGCGGAAGATGGGCGTGGCGGAGCCGTACTTCAAGGTGCACTACACCCTGCCGGTGCAGGGCCCGGGCATCTACTCGAACTGCTTCAACCCGGAGACGCAGGGTCGCCCGGAGAACTGCTTCCAGGACCCGTGGAGCCGCAAGGAGACCGGCATCCAGGCTCCGCAGACGGGCGGCTTCCTGTTCGGCACCGAGTTCACCCCGTTCAACGACCGGACGAAGAACCAGAAGTTCGCGCTCGATTTTCGCATCATCGGCAACTACGTGGGCGATGGGCGCTACTACAACGAGCTGAGCGCGGGCCTGGGCAGGCTGCTGGCCACGCAGGACTACTTCCAGGTGGGCGGCCGGCTGGGCGCAGTGGCGAGCGCCGGTGAGGCCTTCACGCTGCGCGCCTCGGGCATGTTCCTCTACAACACGGACCACACCCTCACCAACGAGACCATCGGCCAGGATCGCGACCGCAATGGCGGGGTGGACGTGAACGGCGAGGGCGAGCCGTCGCCCGAGGTGAACCCCAACTTCGACTTCCGCACGGACCTGGTGTCCCGTCGCTTCCGGGCGACCGAGTCGAAGGTGTTCCGCCTCGAGCTGTCCGCCTCGTTCGCGTTCTGAGGCGGCTCAGCGCTTGAGGTTCAGGCCCAGGCGGTAGACGTCCTGGCCGGACCAGCCCGCGCGGCGGGCCAGCTCGGTGCTCAGCGCCTTGAGCTTCTCGCCGCGCGCCAGGCCCTCCTCCAGGGCCCGCCGCAGCTCCTCCTCGGACCAGCGGCGCTCACCGGTGCGCCCCTCCACCAGCACCACCACCTCGCCGCGGGGCTCCTCCGCCCCGTAGCGCGCGGAGAGCTCCGAGAGCGGGCCCCGCACGAACTCCTCGTGCACCTTGGTCAGCTCCCGGGCCACACAGGCGCGGCGATCGCCCCAGGCCTCCAGCAGATCCGCCAGCGTCTCGCCCAGCCGGCGCGGGGACTCGTAGAGCACGAGCGTGGCCGACAGCTGGGCCACCTCCTCCAGCATGGCGCGGCGCTCGGGGCCCTTGCGCGGCAGGAAGCCCAGGAAGTGGAAGCGCCCCGTGGGCAGCCCGGACGCGCTCAGCGCCGCCACCAGGGCCGTGGCGCCCGGCACCGGCACCACGGACACGCCTCGCTCCAACGCCTCGGCCACCAGGCGCTCTCCCGGATCGCTGATGCCGGGGCTGCCGGCGTCGGTGATGAGGGCGCAGTCCTCCCCGGCGGCGATGCGATCGAGGATGCGCCCGGCGCGCTGGCCCTCGGCGAAGGCGGGCAGGCTCACGGTCTCCGGAGCGAGGCCGAAGTGCTCCAGCAGCACGCGCGAGTGCCGCGTGTCCTCGCAGGCGACGAAGGCCACGCGTTTGAGGACCTCCAGGGCCCGGGAGGTGATGTCCCCCAGGTTCCCGATGGGCGTGGCCACGAGATAGAGCGTCCCGGACATGCGTCACATCCCCGCGTCGAAGGCGTTCGGAATGTGCTCCACGGTGGCCTTCTCCCCGTGGCCCACGACCGAGACGACGTCGAAGCGCATCATCTTCTCGCGCAAGTCATGCGCGAAGAGGTAGTGCAGCGCGGCTTTCACCACCCGACGCTGCTTGGAGAAAGACACCGTGTGCGAGGGGTCTCCCCACACGGCCGTGGAGCGCATCCGCACCTCCACGAAGCAGACGGTGTCGCCATGCTCTGCCACGATGTCCAGCTCGCCGTAGCGGCACCGGAAATTACGAGCGCGGATGCGGTAGCCCCGCGCTTCCAGGAAGCGGACCGCCGCCGCCTCGGCCTCGTTCCCATAGCTCCGCCTGTCCACCATCGCCCGTCCCATCCGCCCTCCTCCCATCTCCCATCCAGGCCCGCCCTGACGGGCAGGACATCTATCACAGTACACTGATGGGGTGCGCCGATCCGAGTTAGCACTGGCCCTCATCCTGCTGGTCCTGCTGCCCATGTCCTGCTTCGTCCTCTGGTTCGACATCCAGACGACGTACGACGTCGTGCGGCAGTTCCGCTCCGTGAGCTACCCGAGCGTCCCGGGAACCATCACCGTCAGCGAGCTGGACGCGTTCCGGAAGCCCAAGGGCGGTGGCCAGGCCTACGCCTTCCGGGTGCGCTACACCTACGAGGTCGGCGGCCAGAAGCTCGAGGGCAGCCGGGTCCGCTACGTGACGGGGCGCTCGCGCGAGCACGCCCCCGCGAAGGCCCTGTCCAAGCGCTTCCCGCTGAACGCCCAGGTGCCGGTGTACTACGACGCGGACGATCCCAAGGACGCGCTCCTGGATCCGGGCGGGAACGGACCGGACCTGCTGTACCCCATGTATCCCGGGCTGTTCACCATCCTGACGCTCATCGGCTGGTGCCTCGCGGCGATGATGCGGCGCGAGCCCACGGACATCCCCGAGTTCGAGCGCAACGGCCGCATCCACCTCACGGTGTTCGCCCTGCCCCCCTCCCTCATCGGCGTCTTCGGGGCGGGGATTGCCGTGTTTGTGGGGATGGGCTTCTGGTTCAGCGACTCCGTGTTTCCGATCTCCACGGCCATCACCATCTGGGCGTCCGTGTTCCTCGCCGGAGGAGCCGCGGCGCTCGTGCAGAAGCTTCGCCTGCGCTCGGGTGTGTACGACGTGATCCTCGACGATCAGACGGTCTCCCTGCCCGCGACCCATGGCCGGCGGCGGAGGGTCCAGGTGCCGCGGCAACAGATCGTGACGGTCAGCCTCGATCGCCAGGGCCAGCAGAAGAAGGCCTACCGTCCCACGCTGGAGTTCCTCCACCCGGGCGGAGGCTCTCGCCTCGAGCCCATCGGCCCGTGGATGACGGACCAGGACAAGGCCCAGGCTCTGGCGGACGCGCTGAAGATCCGGCTGAGGCTCATGGAGCGTCAGGCGAAGGCAGCTGCGCCGGCCCGCTCCGCCCGCTGAGCCTCACTCCAGGAAGGTGCGGCGGAGGATGCCCGTGAACGGCACGCGGCAGGCACGCAGCAGCGCCAGGAGTGTCGTCACGGCCCACGGGGACGGCGTCACGAAGTAGCGCTGGGGCGTCAGTCCCGGGAAGGCCTCCTTCATCGCCCGGAGTCGAGCCAGGTACTCGATTCCGGCGAGCTGGCGCTCCATCCAGCGCACCTGGCGAGCCAGCACGGGCGAGCAGCCCTCGGTGTCCACATCGACGAGCGGGCAGAACCCCAGCGAGAGCTGTCGGAGGCCCTCCTCCCTCAGGAGCGAGGCCAGCGTCGAGACAGCCGAGTAGTACACCCCCCACAGCCGGGTCCGCTCGAAGCGGATGAGGTTGAGCAGGTAGCCCTGGATGCGGCCGCCATCGAAGTACGGGTCGAGCACCGCGTAGCCGAACACCTGTCCCTCGGAGCCCTGCCGCAGGACGAACAGGCGGGCGAGCCCGTCATCGTCGAACGACAGCGGGCGGTTGAGGAAGTGCATCTCCACGGGCACCGAGCTCCGGCGCAGGTAGCTGCGAGTGATGGACTCGAGCCTCCCTCGCTCCTCGGCGCTCAGGGTGGCCGGTCGGACCTCGCGAACCTCGAAGCCGCCGCGCGAGGCCTTCTTGAGCGCTCCCCTCACCCTCGGGTGGACCTCCGAGCCGGAGGGGTCGAGCGCCATCACCTTGTCCACCCCCATGCCGCTGACGCGAAACCGGGGGCCTCCGCGCTCGGCCACGAGCATCGCGACGTCCCGGGGCACGTAGAAGAACAGCGGGCTGCGGCGGCTGCTCAGGAAGCGCTGGATCATCTCCGCGCGATCGCCGCTCGCGCAGACGGGAGGTCCGAGCGTCAGGTCGAACCCGAAGGCACGCTGGAAGGCCACATAGCCGAAGGAGGTCTCGAAGTAGGAGAGCCCGGCCTGGAGCGTCGAATAGGAGATCGGATCCGAGCCATGGGCTCGCACCAGGTTGTGCCTCACGCCTGCACCAGAGCTCCGAAGTCGGCGGTCATCCGCTGGGAGTGAGTTTCGTTGACGCTCCGTCCGATGAGCAAGCCCGCCCTGCCCCACCGCCAAGCAAGGGGCCAGGAGGTTGCGGTATCGTTAGAGCACTCACGCCTCGACTCCTTCGGGGCGGTTCAGGGGGAAGTAGTGAAGCGCCTCAAGGTCGGCGTCGTGGAGCTGCTGGCGCACTCGGTCACCACTCCGCACCTGCGCCGCCGCGTCATCGCTCCCGGGACGGCCTCGGTCATGCCGCAGGCCGTGGCGGTCTGGGCGGAGGAGCTCGGCTGCGAGGTGCATTACGCCGTCTGGACCGCGCAGGAGGCGCTCCTCCGGCTGCTCCCCGAAGAGATGGACGTCGTCTTCATCTCCGCGTTCACGCGAGCGTCGTTCGTCGCGTATGCGCTCTCCGGCCACCTGCGCTCGAGAGGCACGGTGACCGTGCTGGGAGGCCCCCACGCCCACGCCTTCGCGGAGCACGCGCGCGATCACTTCGACTACATCTGCCAGGTCACGAATCGCGAGCTGATCGCCGACCTGCTCCGAGCCCCCGAGCGCCAGGAGCGCGGCGTAGTCCTGTCCGCCGACGAGGGCCCCACGGACCTGCCCGGCGTCATCCAGCGCACGCGGTTCATCGACCACTGCATCCAGAAGGGCTCGGGGGTGCTGCGGGTGGTGCCGATGCTCGGCAGCCTGGGCTGTCCGTACACCTGCAGCTTCTGCGTGGACGCGCCCACGCGGTGGCGAGGACTGCCGGTGCAGCCCCTGATCGAGGATCTGCGCCACATCGAGCGCCGCTGGGGCGAGGACACGTTCGTGGGCTGGCACGACCCGAACTTCGGTGTCCGCTTCGATGAGTACCTGGGAGCCATCGAGGCCTCGGCCACGCGGCTGGGGCACGGCGCCCACATGAGCCTGTCGCTGATGAGCGGAGCGAATGCGCGCCGGCTCGGGCAGGCGCGGTTCGGGCTGCTGGGGCCGGGCGTCGAGTCGTGGTTCGACTTCTCCGACAAGTCGGGGCGCGCGCGGCTGCTGGGAGAGTCCAAGGTCCGCCACGTCGCCGAGACCCTGAACACCGTCCAGGCCGAGGTGCAGCACGTCCAGACGAACATGATCGTGGGGCTGGACACGGACCAGGGCGACCTGCCCTGGGAGCTGACGAAGCGGCTCGTGGAGCTCTCCCCGGGCATCTACCCGACGTACTTCCTGGTGACGAACTTCTACAACGCGCCGCTCAGCCGCGAGCTGCACGCCTCCGGACGCACGCTGGCCATGCCGTTCCCGCTGCTGGACACCAACTGCTTCGGCAACGTGCGACCGCTGCACTACTCCCCGACCGAGCTCTACGACCGGCTCATCGATCTGTACGAGTTCGCCTACTCCTGGCGAGCCGTCCTCCGCCGCACGCGAGTGACGCCCGGTGGCTGGGGGAAGGTGGTGAACTTCGGCCGCAGCGTGGACGAGGGGCGAGGCTTCATCGACTTCCACAAGCGCATCCGCGCGCGCCTGGACACGGACCGCGAGCTGCGCGAGTTCTACGAAGGCGCGCGCGAGGCACCGCCCACGTCCTTCATGAACGAGGTGAAGGAGCAGCTCGGGCCCTACCGCGAGCTCCTCCCCGAAACGCTCTTCTGGCCCGAGCGCTACGCCGAGTCGTTCCGGGCCTCCGCCGAGGCAGCCGTGCGAACGATCCGCGAGCCCATGGCAGGCACGGTTCCCCGGGAGCGCGCGGCCTCGTGACGGCGGGCACGAGCCCCGGAAGGCTCATCCGCCTGGCGTCGGGGCCAGCTCCGGCTCCACGGGAAGCTGGAGGCAGTACCGCCCGAAGCCGATGAGCGAGCTGAAGTGAGGATGGAGATCCGCCGGGTACTCGAAGCGACGGGCGGCTCGGGCGAGGTCCGCGAGGTGGCCGTGATACCCGCCAGCGATGGCCGAGAGCATGAACGCCAGAGGGTCCTCCCCGGAGGCAACCTGCTCCGCGGAGCGCTCGAGCAGCTCGAGTCCTCCGGGGTACGACTGGAGCAGCTGCAGGTCGTAGGCAATCACCCCGTCCTCATGGAAGGCGGACAGCAGGTGCCTGACCAACGTGTCCGGAGTGGCGAGCAACCCGTTCCAGACAATCGCCTGCTGCGGGCAGTAGAGGAGCTGCAGCGGCACCCGCAGCGGCACGTAGCCCCAGAGGCTCTGACGGTTGGCGGCGTGCTCGATGGGCGTCTCGTTGAACGCGAACGGCACCATCTCGACGGTGGCGAGCGTCACCTGCTTCGGATGAGGCACCGCGTCCAGCAGCCCATGCGAGACGAAGAACTGGAACCGGGCCTGCCAGCCATCGGCCTGCCACAAGCCGAGCCGATGCCCCAGCTCGAACCACCGCTGCACCTTGGATGTCATGGGAAGTTTGTCGCGCCTGCCCCCCTACTCTAGAACAGGGAGCCATGAGCCGAGAACCCCGCGTGCGGATGTACAGGACGGCGCTCGTCACCGGCGCCTCGAGCGGAATCGGGCGCGGGCTCTCGGCCTGGCTCGCCCGCCGTGGAGTGAAGGTGTTCGGCGCGGCCCGTCGCATGGAGGAGCTCGAAGCGCTCGCGCGGGAGCTCCAAGGACAGGGAGAGATCGTCCCGGTACGGATGGATGTGGCCAACGCCCAGGAGACCCGCGAGGCCATCCGCGCCATCGATGAGCAGTGTGGTGGGCTCGAGCTCGTCGTGGCGAATGCCGCGGTCGCGCCGGAGACGCCCGGGGATGCGCTCGACTGGAGCGCACTGGAGCAGATCCTCGACGTCAACGTGCGCGGGGCCGCCGCCACCCTGAGCGCGGTGGCGGATCGGATGGTGTCGCGAGGAGCGGGCCACCTGGTGGGCATGTCATCCCTCTCGGACGTGCGAGGGATGCCGCACAATGGCGCCTACAGCGCGTCCAAGGCCTTCCTCTCCACCTTCTTGGAGGGACTGAGAGTCGATCTGGCCCCTCGGGGAGTGAAGGTGACGACCATCCGCCCCGGGTTCGTGAAGACGCCCGGCACCGAGGGCAACCACTTCAAGATGCCCTTCCTGCTCGAGCTCGACGACGCCGTCGATCGCATCGGCCGAGCCCTGCTGCGCGGCGTGTCCGAGCACTCGTTCCCCTGGCAGGCAGCCACCGCCGCCAGGCTGTTCCAGGTGATTCCGAACGGGCTCTGGGACCGCGCGGCGCGCGGCTTCGACCCCGAGCGCGAGTAACGCACGAAGGATCCGTGGCATAGTCTCGGGGGAGATGAAGGGGGCAGAGTTGAAGACGAACGCACGGGCGTCATCTGGCGCGGGCCACTCCCCGGATGAGCCGCCGGATCCCTACCTCGAGCGCCTGTGCGAGCTGGCGGCACGCGATCAGTGGAAGCTCGAGGAGCTCGACTGGAGCTCGCTCGATCTCCTGTCCCTCCCTGAGCTGTTCAGGCAGACCGCGGCGGATGGCTTCGCCCAGCTCCTCTGGGGCGAGCGGACCGCGGAGCTCGCGGCGTCGCGCTTGATGGAGCTCCTCCCCGACGGCGCCGCTCGGACGTTCATCGCGACGCAGCGGACGGATGAGGCTCGCCACGTCGCCTTCTTCGAGCGGGTCATCCACCTCCTCGGCTGCGAGGGGCGGACGCGGCCCTCGGTCCAGCGGCTCATGCGCGAGGTGCAGGAGGCCGAGACGCCCGAGGAGCTGATGCTGGGCATGCAGATCCTCATCGAGGGCATCGCGCACTCCCTGTTCCTGGAGGCCGCGCGAGTGGTGGGCTCCTTCGGAGAGGGAGACGAGCTCGACCGGCCGCTCCAGGCGCTGAAGACGGTGATCGGCGGGTGGATGCCGCGGCTGCTGGCGCGCGACGAGAGCCGTCACATCGCGTTCGGGTTGCACGCCCTGCGCCAGAGCATTCCCCGGCTCGACCGCGCGGAGCGCCTCCGTCTCGAGGAGAAGGTGACGCTCTGGGGAGCGCTGGTGCTCGAGCAGGCGCGAGATCCGGACCTCGTCTACGGCGTCGGCGTGGATGGCGAGGAGGTCTGCCGGCGGCTGATCGACGATCTGAACCTCCGCATCGGTCAGGTCGGGCTCGAGACGCGGATTGCGCCCTTGAAGGCGGCGTGATGGGCACCGAGCACCTCCTCCAGGAGCGGATCGGCTTCTTCGTCCAGCACGGCTACCTGAAGCGCGTGCCGACGCCATGGCAGGTCAAGGTGGGCTGGTTCGCGATGCTCCCCGTCACCCTGAGCGAGAGCGATCGGGAGCGCGAGCGCAGCCGGAGCACGCTGATGGGTCAGGTGCCGATCCGCGTGCCGCTGCAGCTCCTCTACAACCCGCGACAGCTGCTCGTGGACACGGGGCTCACCAGCCGCCCGGAGCACATCATCCGGCACGTGCTGAGCGTGTACCACGAGGATGCATTCCTCGGTTACGACCTGCAGCTGCTGCAGTCCCACCCGGGCGGCCTGGCGCTGCTGCGCGAGGAGGCCACCAAGGTCGTCGAGGGCAGGACGCTCTGGGCGCCCTATCTGCGCAAGCTGGTGGGCTGGCCGGGCTACCACGCGCGCCTGGCCGAGCTGACCGAGGACGCCGAGCGCTTCATCTATCCGGACCCGCTGGACGTGGATCCGCGCTTCGCGTCGCTCGTGGGCTTCGCGGAGTTCTGTAACTCGATGCCCGACTGGCCCGAGCGTGGGTTCTACGGCTTCGATCTCGAGAGGATTGTCTCCCGGTGGAAGTGAAGCCCGGCGATCTGGAGGCGTGCGATCCGGAGTTCCAGCGGCGCCATGCCGGCTGGATCACGCGCGCCCTGCACACCTGGTTCCGGGTCGACGTGCGAGGCATGGAGCACCTGCCCCAGGGTCCGTTCGTCGGCGTGGGCAACCACGGCGGCGCGGCCCTGATTCCGGACACGCTGGTGTGGGTGGGCACGTACCACACGTCGGGCCGCAAGCCGCCGCTGGTGACACTGGCCCATGACGGGATGTTCGACGCGTACCCGCGGCCGCTCGCGAGCGCCCTGGCGAAGCTCGGGGCCGTGCGAGCCCGGCGGGAGATCGCGGTCGAGGCGCTCCGCCGAGGCTACGCGGTGCAGGTGTACCCGGGAGGAGACCACGACGCGTGCAGGAGCTTCTTCCGGAGGAACGAGATCGTCTTCGCCGGACGCAAGGGCTACGTCGAGCTGGCGCGTGAGGCCGGCGTGCCAATCGTGCCGGTGGTCTCGGTGGGCGGGCACGAGGCGCTGATCGTCCTCTGGGACGGAGTGCCGCTCGCGAGCAGGCTCGGACTGGACCGCCGCTTCCGCCTGAAGGCGTTCCCGCTGACCTGGAGCCTCCCGTGGGGGCTGTGGCTGGGGCCGCTGCCGGGTTACCTGCCGCTGCCCGCGAAGATCCGCGTGCGAGTGCTGCCGCCGATCTTCCCCGAGGGTGACGACATCGACGCAATTGACGCCCGCGTGCGAGCATCCATGCAGCACGCGGCCAACGAGCTGGCGAGGGAGCAACGCTTCCCATGGATCGGATGAAGCTCTTCAGGTTCGACGAGGCGCTGGACGTGAACACGGCGACGGAGCGCGAGCTCGGGGCGCGGCTGGAGCGGCTCTGGGACAAGGAGCCGCTGCTGCGTCCGCGGCCGGAGATGCATGACTACCAGCTCACCTACCCGCCCGCGGTGCAGATGGAGAAGCGCGAGGGGTACCGACGCGCGCCGAGTGACGAGGAGTACCTGCGCGACGCGGTGGGCGCCTTCGACGCGGCCGGCTACTACTTCCACTTCGGCTTCTGCAAGTACCGCTGCCGCTACTGCTTCCACTACGAGCTGCTGACGAAGCACCAGGACGCGCTGATGGCGCGGTATGTGGATGCGCTGTCGCTGGAGATGCGGCGCGTCCGCGAGCTGACGCCCACGATCAAGCCCGCGCTGTTCTTCCTGGGAGGCGGCACGCCCACGGCGCTGCCCACGTACCTGCTGGAGCGGTTCCTGCGAAACCTGCTGTTCCACTTCGGGCCACCGGCGACGACGATGAGCACCGTCGAGGCGAAGCCGGTCACGGCCTCGGACGACAAGCTCCAGGCGCTGGTGCAGGCGGGCTTCCGGCGCATCAACCTCGGGGTGCAGACGCTGGACCCGGAGCTGTACGCCTTCCACCACCAGAAGGAGGAGATGCGCGTCGCGCTCGACGCCATCGAGCGGGCCCGGCGCAGCGGGTTCGAGTTCATCAACATCGACATCATGACGGGGCTGGAGCGCCAGACGCCCGAGTCCTGGCGGAAGACGCTCGCGGAGCTGGAGCGGCTGGCGACGAGCGGCGCGGTGGACAGCGTCTTCATCTACCCGTACCACGACGATCCGCGCAGCGGCACCTACGGCAAGCCGGGGGCGGTGCCCTCCTTCGTGCAGACGGCGCACAGCGACGCGCAGGCGCGGGCGCTCTTCACGCGGCTGGGCTGGAAGGAGCTGGGAGCGCGGTTCTACCGCTCGCCCCGGCACGTGAGGCGCGAGCTGTTCGAGCTGGCCAGGGTGCGCGTGAACCCCGCGTATGGCGAGGTGCTGTACCACGGGCTGGGAAACTCCAGCTTCTCGATTGGCGACCGGGCCACGTTCCTGAACCACCGCGACGTGAACGACTACTGCACGGCGGTGGAGAAAGGCGGGCTGGGCATCGCGTACTGGCGGACGCTGGATGATTCTCAGCGGGCGACGCGGGATGTGACGTTCGACCTGCTCTACAGCCCGTTCACGCGGGTGCGCTCGCGCGCGAAGAAGTATGGCGCGGAGACGATGGCCCACCATCGCAAGCAGCTCGAGCGCTGGGCGGAGCTGGGGCTGGGCGAGGAGAACCGGCTGCTCGGCACGTTCTCGCTGACGCCCCTGGGCAAGCTGGTGCACCAGCAGATGCTCCCGCAGCACTACCTGGCAGAGGATCGCCGCGAGTTGGACGAGGCCATGCAGCAGCGCCAGCAAGCAGGCCGGCGCTACCGCGGCTACTGACGCCAGACCACCACATGACACGCATCATCGAGGACACCCTGCAGTGTTTCGTGTGCGGCGCGAAAAGCCAGCAGCGACAGCTCGCCAGCACCCACGAGCACGGCTCCCCCGACCTGGACGGCAGGCCCGCGGAGGAGGCGCGCTCGACCATGCCCGAGTGGGTCCAGACCTGTCCCCGGTGTGGATACTGCGCGCCCGAACTCTCTCGGGGCCACGAGTCCTCACGAGCCCTGGTGCGCAGCCCGGCTTACCAGGCGCAGCTCCGCGCACAGGACTCCCCGTTGCTCGCGAACCGCTTCCTCTGCGCGGCGATGGCGTGTGACGCGGCAGGGCGGGACGTGGATGCCGCCCATCACCGCCTGCACGCGGCCTGGGTCGCGGACGATGAAGGAAGGCCCGAGCTTGCCCGCCAATACCGCTCCGCCGTCGCGGACGCGTTGCTCGCTCGACGAGAAGCCCTACGCGCATGGAGGGCGGGCGATGGCGACTGGAAGGGCGCCGAAGTGACCTTCCTCGTGGACGTGCTGCGCAGAGCCGGCCGTTTCCAAGAGGCCCTGCGCGAACTGGAGAACGCGCTCCAGAAGGGAGTCTCCAGCATCGTCCGGGAGATCCTTCGCTTCGAGCGCTCGGCCATCGAGCGGGGTGATGCGGGAGGCCATCGCCTGGCCGAAGCCCTCTCTGGTTCCGTCCTGCGCGAGGATCCGCGCGACGACGACCCTCTGCTCGGCTACCTCCTCTCGCACTGCGGCGACTTCGTTACTCCACAGGAGAACAAAGCAGCCTTCACCGGAACGCTGCGGACACCCGAGGGCGAGCGCTGGGCCACGGATGATCCCCAGGTGCTGACGCTGCTGGCCCACGGAAAGAAGGCCTTCACGGCCGCTCTCGAGAAAAGGTTGCTCGCGGACCACCCGGACAAGGTCGTCATCAACCGCTGCCCGAAGTGTGGCGGCATCGCCCGGACGCCCAAGGCCCGGCAGTGCCGCTTCTGCCACCACTCCTGGCACGACAAGCGCTGAGCCGGGAGGCTCGACCCGCCGAGGACCTGTTCCGAACTGGTATGACAAGCATACCGGTTCGTGCGGACCGAGCCCGACGAGGCGCCTCCCGGGCCGCGCTCAGATGTTCACGGTCCCCTCGGCCAGCTGCGGCAGGCCGGGGTGGTTCGTGACGAGCAGCACCTGAGTCAGCGTGCCCAGGTGCTTGAGCATCCGGCCGATCAGCGGCAGCTTCACCTCGTCCATGCCGGCGAACGGGTGCTCCAGGATGAACGGGTACTTCACCCGGGCGCTCACCTTCTCCACCACCGTCATCCGCAGCGCCAGGTAGTACATGTCCATGTCTCGAGGAGGGATCTCCCCCACCCCGAGTTGCTGGCCCGGCACGAACACCGAGCCCAGGCCGTCCTTGTCCCACTCGACGCCCAGGTAGCGCCGATCCGTGAGGGCGCTCAGGTACTGGGTGCACCGGTCCCGCAGCAGCCCCGCCACCGTGGGCACGTCCATGGACAACAGATCCGCGGCCACCTTCATCAGCACCGGGGACGGGTCCTCCATCGGCCCCGAGGCCGCCCCCATGCCAGGATCCGCGGCTCCCGCCGCCATGGGCACCGCTCCGGACTTCGCCAGCGCGATGGACTCCTTCGTCCGGGAGAGCTCCCGCTCCACCTCGCGCAGATCGCGCACGAACGAGCCCTTCTTCCCGATCTCCGCGTTGAGCTGCTCGATCTGCTCCTTGATGGAGTCGCGCTGCTGCCCCGCTGCCACGTACTCCGGATCGGACTCCATGGCCGTGAGCTGATCGCGCAGCTCGGTGAGCCGCTGCTCCAGCAGCCCCTTGCGCTCGAACATGGCGGGGATCTCCTCGGGCGTCTCCACATCGAGCGCCTTCAGAGCCCTGCGCACCGGCGCGGCATCGACCTCGAACTCCTCGAGGATCTTCTTCTCGCGCGCGGAGAACATGCCCTCCTTGCTGCGCACATTCGACGTCTTCGACAGATCGTCCACGTACCGCAGCGCCACCATCGCCGCCCACCCGAAGGCGGGGATGTCCAGCAGCGTCAGGTAGCGCCACCCCGTGTCCAGCACCGCGCCCAGGATGATGCCCATCAGCAGGAACAGCGATCCGGCGCCCACCCCCACCCAGAAGAGGGGGTTCTTCTTCAACGGCTCCACGGCCACGGGCGCCGCCTGCGCCTCCTGCTCGCGCTCCTGCGCCAGCCGGTTCAGCGCATCCTCCCGCCGAGCCACCGCCTTGGGGTAGCGCTCCACGCGGGTGAGGATGTCGGCCGGCAACCCCAGCGACTCAGGCGTGGGCGCCGCGTTCCACGCGTTCTCCGCGTCGCGCACGGCCACCCGGAGGCCCTCGGTGCTCTTCAGCTTCCGCTCCACCTCGAAGAGCTGCGAGTTGAGGCCGTCCAGCTTGAACTGGAGATCCTCCATCACTCGCGACTTCACGAGCTCCTCCTCCAGCTCCTTGAGCTTCGCCTCGGCAGCGGGGATGTCCTCCGCGGGCGCCACGGCCTGGGTGCTGGCCAGTCCAGACAAGGAAGGGTTGCTGCCCAGGGCGGGCATGCCGGGATGACTCCCGCCCACGCCCGGCAGCGACGGACGCTTCAGATCCGGCTTGGAGGTGCGCACCCGTGGCTTGCGTGAGGGCATCTGCCCGGGCGTCAGCGAGTACACGTGCTCCCAGGCCGTGCGCGACGGCAGGCCCACCTGCGCTCGCAGGAACTGGGCGATCTCCGTCGAGTCCTGGGACACCAGCTCCGGCGGTTGGCCCGGCGCCGTCTGCTTGTGCAGCGTCCCCACCCCGCCCAGATCCCGCAGCAGGCGGTAGGTGAGGTTGTCCTGGCCCACCAGGGTGAGGGCCGCCTTGGCGGCCTTCTGGCCCTGTGCCGCGAACCGGGCGTCCTCGCCGCGCCCATCGGCATACAGGAGCGCCAGCGAGAGCGCCGCCAGCGGGCTGATCTCACCACCGGGCGGCTTGAGGACGAGGAAGCCCTGCTTGAAGGGGAAGCGGCCCTGCGGGGAGAAGCCCCGGACGTTCTGGACGGCGACCTCGGTGAAGTGCATGCGCGGCCCCATTCTAGCGCACAAAAGCAGAGAGGAGCGTCCTGGAACGGACACTCCTCTCGGTACCGCGAAAGGCTGTGACGTGGGGCCGTGAGGACCCCGGCCGACTAGGCCCCGGCGGCGGGCTTGGTGGCCTTCTTGCCCTCGGCGGACGGCGCCGGGGTGTTGTCCTCCTGCACGTCCACGCGGGAGGCCTTGCCCTTGAGGTCGCGGAGGTAGAAGAGGCGGTTGCGGTTCACGCTGCCGCGCGAGAGGACCTCGATCTTCTCGTAGCGGGGGCTGTGCAGCGGGAAGATGCGCTCCACGCCGACGCCGAAGGACACCTTGCGCACGGTGAAGCTGGCGCGGTTGTTGCCCTTCTTCTTGCGGATGACGACGCCCTCGAAAGCCTGGACGCGCTCCTTCTCACCCTCCTTCACCTTCCAGTGAACTCGAACCGAGTCGCCGGTCCGGAAGTCGACCAGCTCCTTGCGCAGGTGCTTGGCTTCGACGTACTCGATGGCGCTGTGACGCATGACGGACTCCAGAAATCTTGTGGTGCGAAAGACCAGTAAGAGGGGGGCCTAGTAGCAGAGAGAGGCGAGTCGGACAAGTCCGCAGATCGTCCTGTGTTTCGCCCTGCCCGTCCCGGAGTCCAACCCCGGCGCTACAGGTCTTCCTCCCTCAGGTTCAGCAGCTTCTGGTCCGCTGGCCCGAGCTCCAGGCGGGCGAAGAGGTCCGGCCGGCGCTCCCGGGTGAGCATCAGGGCCTTCCAGCGCCTCCAGCGGGCAATCCGGGCGTGATCCCCGGACTGGAGCACCGCGGGCACCTCCGCGCCCCGGAACACGGGCGGCCGGGTGTACTGGGGGTGCTCCAGCAGCCCCTCCTCGAAGCTCTCGCTGACGTGGGACGCCTGGTTGCCCAGCACCCCAGGGAGCAGCCGGGCCACCGCGTCCACCACCGCCAGCGCCGCGATCTCCCCGCCCGTGAGGATGAAGTCCCCCAGGGACAGCTCCCCGTCCAGGTACCCCATCACCCGCTCGTCCACGCCCTCGTACCGGCCGCAGATGAGGATCAGCCCCGGCGCGTGGCTGACGAGCTCGCGCGCCCGGGCCTGGGTGAACGTGGGCCCCCGAGGGCTCATCAGCAGCACCTTCGCGCCCGGGTTTCGGGCCCGCGCCGCCTCGATGGCCGCCACCAGCGGCTCCACCTTCATCACCATGCCCGCGCCGCCGCCGTAGGGCGTGTCGTCCGTGACGCGGTGCTTGCCCTCGGCGTACTCGCGGATGTCCGTGGCGGTGACGGCCAGCTTGCCCCGCTCTCGCGCCTTGCCGAGGATGCTCTCGCTCACGTACCCGGACACCATCCCAGGGAAGAGCGTGAGGATCTCCACCGGGTACATCAGCCCTCCTCCTCCCCCACGTACTCGGGCGGCTTGATGACGATCCGCCCTCCCGGCACGTCCACGGAGGGGACGAACTCATCGGCGAAGGGGACGATCAGCTCGGGCTTGCCCGGCCCTTGGATGACGAGGTTGGGCACCTCGCCGGTGGCCCAGAGCTCCACCACCTTGCCCAGCTCCTGGCCCGCCTCGTCCACGGCGGTGAGCCCCACCAGATCGCCCTGGAAGTACTCGCCCTCGGAGGGAGGCTCCAGATCCTCGCGGTAGACGAACACCGTGGAGCCGACCAGTCCCTCGGCGTCCTCGCGCGTCTCCACTCCCTCGAAGGCGATGATGTCCTCCTTGGGCGTGGGCCGCAGGGACTCGATGCGCAGCTCCCGCTCCTGGCCTGCGCGGGTGCGCACGCGCACGCGCTCCACGGCCGCGAGCGTCTGCGAGCCGGGATCGAACGGGCGCACGGCGATCTCGCCCCGGATGCCATGGGCCCGGGCCACATAGCCCAGCTCCAAGAGAGGCCGGGGCGTCACTGGGCGTCGGGGGCGGGAGGCGCCGCGGGAGCCGCCACCGGGGCGGGCGCCGCGCGCCGATCGTCGAGGATCTCGAGGCGGACCTTCTGCCCTTGCTTCTGGGCGGCGGCGCTCAGCAACGTCCGGAGGGCATTCACGGTCCGCCCGTCACGGCCGATCACCTTGCCGACGTCCTCGGGAGCGACCTTCAGCTCATAGAGCCGGGCGCCGTCCACCTCGGACACACGCAGGCCCACCTGGTCTGGTTGGTCGACCAGGGCCCGCGCGAGATAAGTGAGAAGTTGCTCCACGTCCGGTCAGATCCGGTCGGGATCAGGCCGTGGGAGGCGTGGCCTTGGCCGCGCGCTTGATGAGCTCGCCCACCGTCTCGGAAGGCGTCGCGCCCGTCTTCAGCCAGTACTGGAGCCGCTCCTGGTTGAACTCCACCTTCGGGGGGTTCAGGTTCGGATCGTAGGCCCCCACGGCCTCGATGAACTTGCCATCCCGGGGGTTCCGGGAGTCGGTGGCAACCACGTGGTAGTACGGCTTCTTCTTGGCGCCCGCGCGGGCGAGACGGAGGACGACGGCCATTGAACAGACTCCAGTGAAAACAGCAGGTAACGAAAATTTGTAGGAGGGCGCGCTATTAGCGTCCCTGCCTCGGGATTGTCAAGGAAGCTCGGTAGCTTGCGTCGCCTGCGAGGCATCCTGCCCGCCCCGGTTGGCGAGCTGCCCACAGGCGCCGGCGATGTCCCGGCCTCGATTCTGTCGGATGAAGGCGGCGATGTGGCCCTCGGCGAGGATGGCGCGGAAGGCCTCCGCCCGCTCCTCCATGGTGGTCTGGAAGCCCAGGCCGGGGTTCTCGTTGTAGGGGATGAGGTTCACCTTGGCGGGGATGCCCTTGAGCAGCTCGATGAGCCGGTAGGCGTCCTCGTCGCTGTCGTTGAAGCCCCTCAATAGTACGTACTCAAACGTAATCCGCCGGCCCTGGCGCAGGGGGAACTTGCGGCACGCCTCCAGCAGGGCGGCGATGTTCCACTTGCGGTTGACGGGCATCGTCTTGCTGCGCTGCTCGTCGGTGCTGGCGTTGAGCGAGATGGCCAGCTTGACGTCCGTCTCCTGGCCGAAGCGCTCGATCATGGGCACCAGGCCCACGGTGGAGACGGTGATGTGGCGGTGGGAGAAGTTGGGCCCTTCCTCGGACTGGAGGATGGAGAGCGCCGTCTTGAGGTTCTCGAAGTTGTGGAGCGGCTCGCCCATGCCCATGAACACCAGGTTGCTGAGCGGGCGGTAGGTCTCCAGGCCCTCGAGCTGGCGCACCTCGCGGTTGACGCGGTGCACCTGGGCGACGATCTCTCCGGGGGTGAGGTTGCGCTTGAGCCCCAGGGTGCCCGTCATGCAGAACGAGCACGCCATGGCGCAGCCCACCTGGGTGGAGACGCACAGCGTCTTGCGGTCCTCGGAGGGCATGTAGACGGACTCGATGTAGCGTCCATCGCGCGTCTTGAAGCGGTACTTGATGGTGCCATCCATCGAGCGCTGCTCGAGATCCTTCTCGAGCGGGACGATCTCGGCGCGCTCCTTGAGCTTCTGGCGCAGGGCCTTGGACAGGTCCGTCATCTCGTCGAACGAGGTGACGCCGCGCTGGTGGATCCAGCGGAAGACCTGCCCGGCGCGGAAGGCGCGCTCGCCCAGCTGCTCGGTGAGGAAGCGGGTCAGTCCCTCCAGCGTGAGGCTGGACACGTCGACGAGCTTCGCCGGCGCGGGCGCGGGCAGCGGCGTGGTGTCAGGAGTGGTGACGGAGGGCTCGGACATCATCAGGGTTCTAACGAGGGGTGTAGGGGGGAGCCTTCCCACATCTGGGGGCGGCAAGTCAAAGGCGCGCTCGCCAGGTCGCCAGCAGCCCCGCGAATTGGGAGAATGCGCCGCCGCCCTTCCCCGCCGTCCAGGAGCCAACCCACCTCATGAGCCAGGAAACCATCCACCTCGTGCAGAAGGCCTTCGAACTCACGATGAAGCGCGACATGGAGGCGCTGCGCGAGCTCGTCACACCGGACTACCACCTCTGGACCACCTACCCCGCCCACCTGCCCTTCAGCGGAGAGGCGCGGGGCCCGGAGGACAGCGCGGCGCTGATGCTGCGCCTGACCAATGCGTTCGAGATTCTCGGCGCCGAGGTGAGGGGCATCGTCACGCAGCCGGACATGGCCGTCGTCATCGTCGAGGAGAAGCTGCGCTCGAGGGAGACCGGGAAGACGACCACCAACAACGTCGTGAGCGTCATGACGCTGCGGGACGGCAAGCTCGCCTCCTCGCGCATCTTCGCGGACACCTTCGCCATCAGCGAGGTCCTCCGCCAGGACGCGCCCCCCGAGCGCGCCTCCCGCCCCAAGAAGAGCCCGGCGAAGAAGAACACCGTGAAGGCGGGCAAGAAGGCCGCGGCGCCGGCGAAGAAGAACACCGTCCGGGCGGCCAAGGCCCCGAAGGGCGCGGCCCGGGGCAAGAAGAGCACGGCCCGGGCTCGCGCCTGAGCGCGGGCACCGGGCCGTAGGTCCCATCGACATCGGGGCAGGAAGGACTACTTCTTGCCCTGGTACTCGTACGAGTGGATCTCGGTCTCGCGGAAGAAGTAGGCGACCTCGATCTTCGCGTTCTCGAGGCTGTCCGAGCCGTGCACCGTGTTCTTGTCGATGCTGGTGGCGAACTCCTTGCGGATGGTGCCCGGGGCGGCGTTGGCCGGGTTGGTGGCGCCCATGATCTCGCGGTTGGCGGCCACGGCGTTCTCACCCTCCAGCACCATCAGCACCACGGGGCCAGAGATCATGAAGCTGACCAGATCCTTGAAGAAGGGGCGCGCCTTGTGCACGGCGTAGAAGCCCTCGGCCTGCGCCTGGGACAGGTGCTGCAGGCGGATGGCGACGGGCTTCAGGCCCTTCTCCTCGAACTTGGAGATGATCTTGCCGATGATGCCCTTCTCCAGCCCGTCCGGCTTGATGATGGAAAGCGTACGCTCGATGGCCATGTGGTGGTCCTCGTGTCTTGAGTGAGAGGTGGAACGGCTAGCGGTTCTTCTTGGGGGCGCCGCGCTTGAGCGCCTCCTGGAGCGTGGTGCCCAGCTCCGTGGGGCTGGCGGCCATGAGGAAGCCGGCGGCCTCCATGGCCTTGATCTTCTCCGAGGCGGTGCCCTTGCCGCCGGAGATGATGGCGCCCGCGTGGCCCATGCGCTTGCCCGGAGGCGCGGACTGGCCCGCGATGAAGCCGGCGATGGGCTTGGTGAACTCGCGCGCCACGTACTCGGCGGCGGCCTCCTCGGCGCTGCCGCCGATCTCGCCGATCATGATGACGGCGTCCGTCTCCGGATCGGCGTTGAACAGCTTGAGGCAGTCGATGAAGTCCGTGCCGTTGACCGGATCACCGCCGATGCCCACCGCGGTGCTCTGGCCCAGGCCCAGCTGGGTGAGCTGGTGCACGGCCTCGTACGTCAGCGTGCCCGAGCGCGACACCACGCCGATGCGGCCCGGCTTGTGGATGTGGCCCGGCATGATGCCGATCTTGCACTTGGCGCCCGGGGTGATGACGCCGGGGCAGTTGGGGCCGATGAGGCGAATGCCCGGCTTGCCCTGCAGGTAGCGCTTGGCGCGCACCATGTCGTTGACGGGGATGCCCTCGGTGATGGTGATGATGAGGGCGACGCCCGCATCAGCGGCCTCCATGATGGAGTCCGCGGCGAACGGCGGCGGGACGAAGATGACGGAGGTGTTGGCGCCCGTCTGCTTCACCGCGTCGGCCACGGAGTTGAAGACGGGGACCTTGCCCTCGAAGTCGGTGCCGCCCTTGCCCGGGGTGACGCCGGCCACCAGCTTCGTGCCGTACTCCAGCATCTGCTTGGAGTGGAACGAGCCCGCCGAGCCCGTGATGCCCTGGCAGAGGACCTTCGTGTTCTCGTTGACGAGGATGCTCATGAGGTGACTCTCGTAAAGACGGGGTGACGGAGGGGCTACTTGACCGCGGCCACGGCCTTCTCGGCGGCCTGGCGCAGGTTGTCCGCGGGGGTGATGGCGAGCCCGGAGTTGCGCAGCAGCTCCTTGCCCTTCTCCACGTTGGTGCCCTCGAGCCGCACCACCAGCGGCACCTTGAGCTGCACCTCCTTGGCGGCGGCGATGATGCCCTCGGCGATGACGTCGCACTTCATGATGCCGCCGAAGATGTTGACCAGCACCGCCTTCACGTTCGCATCGGCGAGGATCAGCTTGAAGGCCGCCGTCACCTTCTCCTTGCTGGCGCCGCCGCCCACGTCCAGGAAGTTGGCCGGGCTGCCGCCCACCAGCTTGATGGTGTCCATGGTGGCCATGGCCAGGCCCGCGCCGTTCACCATGCAGCCGATGTTGCCGTCCAGCGCGATGTAGGCCAGATCGTACTCCTTGGCCTGCGTCTCACGCGGCTCCTCCTCGGCCAGGTCGCGGTACTCCAGCAGATCCTTGTGCCGGTAGAGGGCGTTCTCGTCGAAGTTCACCTTCGCGTCGAGCGCCACCACGCCGCCGTCCTTGAGGATGACCAGCGGGTTGATCTCCACGAGGGAGGAGTCCGTCTCGATGTACATCTTGTAGAGCGCGGAGCAGAACTGGACGAACTTGTTCACCGTGGGGCCAGAGAGGCCCAGGCCGAAGGCGAGCTTGCGGCCCTGGAAGTCCAGGAAGCCGACGGCCGGATCCACCGCCTCGCGGAGGATCTTCTCGGGGTGCTTGGCGGCCACCTCCTCGATCTCCACGCCGCCTTCCTTGGAGGCCATGAAGGTGATGCGCGAGGTGGCGCGGTCCAGCGTCACGCCCAGGTACAGCTCCTGGGCGATGGCGAGCCCCTCCTCGATGTAGACCTTGTGGACCGTCTGGCCCTCGGGCCCGGTCTGGATGGTCTTCAGCTTCATGCCCAGCATGGCCTTGGCCAGCTCCTTCGCCTCGGCGGGGCTCTTGGCGAGCTTCACGCCGCCGCCCTTGCCGCGACCGCCGGCATGGATCTGGGCCTTGACGACCACCACCGAGGTTCCCAGCTCCTTGGCCGCGGCCTCCGCGTCCTTGGGAGACAGCGCGAGGATGCCCCGCGGGGTGGGGACACCGTACTTCCTGAAGATTTCCTTGCCCTGGTACTCGTGGATCTTCATCGAGGCTCCGAGTGAACGGCCTTGGCTTGAGGCGTCAAGCGCGGGCTGCGTATTCGCGCAATCCGCGCCTGAGTGCAAGGACGTTCACCAGCCTGGGGTGACACGACCCCCTATGTAGGCATGAGCGGTGCTTCCCAGGTCCCCTTCAGAATCAACTGGCGGCCCGCATGGGCTCGAGGCTCCAGGGCCTGCTCACCGAGGAGCACAGCGAGCGCGGAAAGCGGAACTCGAACTCCGTTCCATGCCCTGGCTCGCTGCGGATGTGGATCGTCCCCCCCATCCGCTGGCATGCGGACCGGACGACGCCCAGCCCGATGCCACGCCCGGAGATGTCGTTGGGCGACTTCTTCGTCGAGAGCCCGTCGAAGAAGAGCGCCTCCAGCAGCTCCTCCCGCGTCTGGGCGGGCAGCCCCATCCCCCGAGCAGCTTCCCGCACCGACTCCCAGTCGATCCCACGGCCATCATCGGCGATCACGAGCCTCACCTGGTCAGACACGCAGTCCATCTTCAGGCGGAGCTGTCCCTTGGGGCCCTTTCCGCGCGCCACGCGCTCGCCGCGGTCCTCCAGACCGTGATCCACGGCGTTCCGGGTCACGTGGACGAAGCTTCCCCAGAAGTCCATCCACGGGCCCTGCGGCAGGTGAAGCCGGCCCGAGTCGACGATGACCTCGATCGGTCCCTTGCCCAGCCTGTCGGCCAGCGCCCTGGCCTGGTCGGCGATCCGGTGGAGCCGCTGGGCCGCGGGCTCGTCCTTCCAGGACTCGATCATCTGCGCGATCTCGGCCCGGTCGCCCCCCTTGCGGAGGGCGGCGAGGACCTCCTGCAGCTCGTCCGCGTCGACGAAGATCGGCGCGCGCTCCCCTTGCCCGATGAACCCGAGGATCCTCGAGGCCGCTCCGTCCCAGGCCTCGCCCAGTCGTCCCCGCTCGCTCGCGCTGAGCGCGCGGTCGCGCTCGAGCTGCTCTTCCATCTCCTGGCAGAGCCGCGCCACGCCGGTGATCCCGAAGAGCGCCGCATTGGCCTTCAGGGTGTGCACGGCGCGGTAGGTCTCCGCCACCGAGAGGGCCTGGGACGAGTCGCGGAGCACTCCGACCAGCGCTCGCGCCTCGGTGAAGAACTCCAGGAAGCCGACGCGGTCTCGACTCAGCCCCTGGAAGATGTGGATCAGCTCCCGCTGCTCGTTCTCGAACCGCTCGCGCTCCAGCCGAGCGGTGACGTCCGAGACGACGACCAGGAAGCTGCCGGTCGACGGGATCGGCTTGAACCCGAGCAGCAACTCCCGGCCCTGATGCCGCATCCGCTTGGGAAGGGCCTCGAGCACCGCGTCCGCGTCGACGATCCCGTCACCCAGCAGAGGCCAGGCGTCCTCCAGCTCGCGGCCGAGCTCCGGGTCCACGGCCCCCAGGTACTCCCAGAGGCTCATGCCGCCGCGGATCTTCCCCAGCCAGGTCTCGAGGATCCGGGAGAACGCGGGCGCCACCCTCCCGCTCGCGCTGACGGTCATGAACCCCTGATCGACGTTGTCTAGGATCAAGCGAAGATCCTTGTTGCGGGCGTCCAGCTGCCGGGTCCGCCGCTTGACGATCTTCTCCAGCCCCACGACGTTGAGGAAGAAGCCGCGCGCCGCGAAGGACGCCGCAACCGTCGCCAGCAGGATGAAGACAGCATGGACCGCCACGGCCCACAGCGAGGCCTGATAGTTGAACACGCTGCGCGGCAGGATGAGGAAGAAGAGCAGGTGGTGCGCCACCACCGCCAGGGCGGCGACGACGATGACGAGAGGGTTGGCGAACACCACCATCAGCGCCAGGGAGACGAGGAAATAGAAGTGCATCTCGATTTCCATCGGTCCCTGCCCGAAGTGGACCAGGAGCCCGCCCATGAACACCGAGGCCAGGCCCATGACGAGCGAGACGTGGCGAGGGTTCGAGAAGGTCTTGTAGGCGAGCAGCGGCCCGACGAGCACCAACCCAGAGAGGCCCAGCGCGTACACGGGCCCGGTCTCCGCGAGGAAGGCCACCCCGGCGAACACCGGCGGGTGCACGAGGAAGAAGAAGAGGGCTATCCGATTGACCTTGTGGAGGTAGCCTCTCTCGAAGTCGCTGATCTCCTCGGGGAGGATGACCTGCTCCAGCAGTCGCCTCATCATGGCGCGGCCTCCGGCTCTGGTGTGTATTTCAGCCCGAGAGGATCCACCTCTCGCTGAAGCTCTCTGGAGAGCGCGCAGCCATACAGGGGCAGCGCCCCCGGGCGCCCGCCGCTCTCGACGGCGCGAAGGATGGCGACATCCTCCAGCGTCCCCTGCCTCCTGCGGGAATAGCCCCCTGAGTACTCCAGCCGCCCCTCGTCTCCGAGCACCAGCATGAGCGGCGCGCCCTCGATGGCATAGCGGGCCTTCAGCTCCTCCGAGCTGATGCTCTCGAAGCCGAAGCCCCGGGCCGTGAGCCGTTCGCCGATGCCCTCATCGCGGCCGATCAGCAGGACCTTCTCCGCGTAGGAAGGCTGGGGCCCACGCAGCAGCAGGTGCTCGAGCACCCGCTGCGAGCAGCGACACCCGCTGGCGAGCACGTGGAGGACGTAGCCCGCTCCCGGGCGGCCCTCTCGCGCCGCGTCGGCCTGGAGCCGTCGCGTCAGCTCCGCCGCCGAGGTGGGCTCTGGCAGCGTCAACAGGTGGCCCGCCGTGAGCAGGCTGACGGGAACGAGCATCGCGGGGATCCACACCCCCACCAACACGCGGCCCAACCAGCGAGCCACTCTCTGGGACGCCACGGAAATCGTGCGAGACCGTTCCATGGAGCGCATGGGCATCATGCCTGTCGGAGAGCCAGGTGCAGCGAGAGCGGACCCGCCGAGGTGTTGAGCGACACGGTCAACGTGCGCTCCAGCAGCTTTTCCGCCGAGGTGGCGAACTCCGCCTTGGGTGGAGACAGATCCACCGGATAGCCCGCCTTGAGGAGGGCGTCGGTGGCGTTGCCCACCACGATGTTGGCGACCTCCGAGACGGCGTCCTTGACCTCGGCGGTGTCATAGGGAGGGGAGCTGGCGTTACCGAGCATCCTCGCCGTGATCTCCCCGGCAACCCCGGGGGTGAAACTCCAGATCGTCGGCCCGAACAGGGGCCCCCGGATCTGGATGCTGACGACGAAGGTGGGAGGCGGAGGCAGCTCGGTGGTGAGCGTGAGCGGGCTCAGCTCGCCCTTCAAACCCGTCGCGGCCTGGAAGATGTTCACCAGGGACGAGACGAATGCATTGACCACCTCGGCGCTGATCGCGGTCGACATGTCGATCATCCTTTCGTCACGCGAATGACTTCTTGAAGAGTCGTCACACCCGCGCACAAGGCCCTCATGGCCTGGAACCACATGGCGCGGAACCCGCTCGCGACCGCGAGCGCATGCAGCTCGTCGACCTGTGCTCCCCTGGCGATGGCCATCCGCAAGCTGTCGTTGAGCTCGAGGATCTCCCGCACGGCGATCCGGCCGCGATACCCCGTGTTCTGACACCGCGCGCAGCCGCGACCGCGGCAGAGCCTCACCTCCGGCGGGAGCGCGGGGAGCCCGAGCGAGGCCAACTCCGACGCGCTCACCTCGTGCGGCTCGGCGCACTCGGTGCACACCTTGCGAACGAGCCGCTGCGCGACGACTCCCATCAGGGCCGGAGCGACGAGGCATGGCTCGATCCCCATCTCCGTCAGGCGCATGATCGCGCTCGGCGCGTCATTGGTGTGCAGGGAGGCCATGACCAGGTGGCCGGTGAGCGAGGCCTCGACGGCGATGGCCCCCGTCTCCCGATCCCGGATCTCCCCCACCAGGATCACGTTCGGATCCTGGCGGAGGATGGAGCGCAGCGCGAGCGCGAAGGTCAGCCCACGCCGGGTGTTCACCTGGACCTGGTTGATCCCCGGCAGCTGGTACTCGACCGGATCCTCTACGGAGACGATGTTGACCTCCGGGCTGCGCACCGTGTTGAGCGCCCCGTACAGCGTGGTGCTCTTGCCGCTCCCGGTGGGGCCGGTGACGAGGAGCAGCCCGAATGGCATCCGCAACAACCGCTCGAAGGTGGCCATCTGGCCCGGCTCGAACCCGAGCTCGCTCAGGGGCAGACAGGCCCTCGAGTTGTCGAGGATGCGGCAGCAGACCTTCTCGCCGAAGTAGGTCGGCAGGATCGAGACGCGCAGGTCGATGTCGTTGGTGGTCCGCTGAAGCTTGATCCGACCATCCTGCGGCACGTTGCGCTCGGAGATGTCGAGCTGCGCCATGACCTTGATGCGCGAGACGATGGCCGCGTGCCGCTCCAGGGGGATGGTCTGATCGACGCGCAGCATTCCGTCGATGCGGTAGCGGATGCAGGTCTCCTTCTCGCCAGCCTCGATGTGGATGTCGCTGGCGCGCAGCTCCACCGCCCGGAGGATGACGTGGTTCACGAAGGCCACCGCCTGCTGGGCGGCCACCAGGCTGACGCTGAGCGCCTCTTCCCTGGCCTGCTCGAGGACCCGAAGCGGCTCGTAGAGCCGCTTGATGCCACGGACGATCTCCTGCGGAGACGAGACGACGGTGATGACCTGCCGCTTCAGCTCGTGGGAGAGCCAGTCGAACAGCTCGAGGCGGGCGGGCTCCGCCGTGGCGATGGTGACCTCGTCCTCGGAGACGAAGACGGGAACCAGCTTGTGACGCTCCGCGAGCGGGCGCGGGATGACCTCGGCCAGCGAGGGCACCAGGTCCACCTGATCCAGCTCCAGCCTTGGCAGCTTGAGCTGCTCGGCGACGTAGCGCGCTACCTCTTCCGTGCTCTCGAACCCCAGGGAGCGCAGATCCGCGATGGGGATCTCGTCGCACCGCTTCAGCAAGGCGAGCGCCGTCGCCTTCGCGGAGGTGGCGCTCACGGCTCATCCCCGAAGAGCTTGTCCAGCTCGCTCTGGGACACCTCCCCCTGGAGGGGCTGTGGAGGCTGGGGTGTCGACGTGACCAGCAGATCGCGCATCTCGAGGAAGCTGAGATTCCGGATGGCTTCCATCTTCTCGGAGCCCGAGCGGAGCTCGGCCGGAGCCTGACTCGCTCGCACCTCCACGATCTTCTGGCCGCAGCCCCCACAGAAGAGGTCCGAGGGCGTGTTGAAGAAGGAGCAGCGCGAGCAGGCACTGGCGAGCGTGCCCCCACACCGGCCGCAGTAGCGGCGGGAATTGGCGTTCTGAGCCTGACAGCCGCGACAGGTGATCATGAGCTCAGTCCTCCGCCAGCTGGGGCTGAGCGAGCTCCAGGCCGAAGACCCTGCGCACCATGGTGGCGAGGCTCTCGGCGGTGAAGGGCTTGAGGATGAAGTACTTCACCCCGGCGGCCCGGCACGCGAGGATCTTGTCGCGCGCGGTCAGCGAGCTGCACATGACCACGGTGGCCTCGGGGTGCTTCTGGAGCAGCTGGGTGGCGGCCGTCACCCCGTCCATCTCCGGCAGGATGATGTCCAGCATCACCAGGGCGGGGCGATGCTTCTCGTACAGCTCCAGCGCCTGGTCTCCCCTCTCGGCCTCGGCGACGACCTGAAAGCCCAGATTCGTCAGCTCGGTCCTGAGGCGAATCCGAATCACCCTGGAATCATCGATCACGACGGCGGTGCGTCTCATGTGCAGGCTCCATCGTTGTGGTATCAAGCACGACCTGTCCCAATGCCTTGCATCGAGCAAGCCAGTCTCGGAACAGCGACTCCCGAGCGGTTGGCCACCACGGAGCAGACGGAGCGCGTCGCGAAACACGACACCGTGGCGGAACCCCATGCGGCTGCGGGGCTCGGCGGACGAGCCCCGGCCGCCGCCGTCACGGACAGAGGGTGCGCTCGTTCAACGGCTTGATGCGACCCGCGGCCGTGCCCGTCAGCGAGACGGCATAGACGGCACCTTCCCAGTTGCCGTTGCTGAACGACATCCGGGCATAGGGCGCCAGCACCGTCCCCTGGAAGCCGAAGCTGGAGGCGGAGATCGCCGTGGTGTCCACGAAGTTGTAGAGGATGTTGGACGCGTCGACGCCGCTGAGCGAGTAGCCGAAGTTCTGGAACGTGGCCGAGGCGCCGCGGATGTTGATCAGCACGAACGAGCCGGCCGGCACGTCGATGGTGAACCGCGCCGCGCCCGTGAATCCGCTGGCGGGCACGTTGAAGACGTTCACCCCCGTACGCGTGCCGGTCAGCTTGATGCCGCCCCAGGACTCACGCGTGTAGGTGCCATTGGCCGTCAGGCCGGCGAGCTGCGCGGACAGACTGCGCAGCTGGGTGAACCGGGCCGCGAAGTCGATGGGCGTGCCCCGGGACGCGGCGCCGCGAACGAAGGAGACGGTCTGGTTGGTGGTGTAGGTGCCCCCATAGTGGGCGTTGCCATAGACGCTGCCGTTGGAGAGCGTGAGGTTCTTGCCGGCCACCAGCACGTTGGAGGTGTCGCTGGCCAGCAGGTGGCTGCCCACCGAGAAGCTCTGCAGGGAGATGTTGCCTCCCGCCGCCACCTTGCCCCGCACGTCCGGGCCCAGGTTGTAGTCCTCGAGGAGGAAGAGGTTGTAGTCGTTCAGCCGCACGGAGACGCAGGTGGTGCAGGGGCCGACCACCGAGAGCGGGCGGGTCGCGGTCCCGACGTTGCCGGCGGCATCCGTCACCCGGTAGGTGACCGTGTACTGGCCGATGCGCGTCTGGTCCAGGTTGCTGGAGGCCGTGATGCTCGAGGTCAGGGTGCCCGCGCACGTATCAGTGGCCGTGGCTCCCGGGTCCACGTACGGCGTGCCATTGCACTGCACGGAGGACGGCCCCGAGACCACCTGGATCCGCGGCGCCACCGTATCGCGCACCGTCACGATACGCTCGGCCGTGGCGGAGCGCCCCCGCCCGTCGTCGACACTGTAGCGGAGCGTCTGGGCGCCGAGCGCCTTGTTGTTGAGGGTCCCCGTCTTCACGATGGAAGCAGTGCGGCTGCCAGCACACTGATCCGTGGCCGTGGCTCCCGGGTCGGTGAACAGCAGGCCGCACTCCAGGGTCTGCGTGGCCGAGCCATTGAGCGTCAGAACCGGATCCAGAGTGTCGGCCACGGTCACCGTGCGCGTCATGGGCTGTGACACGTTGCCGAACGCGTCGGTCGCGACGTAGGTGAGCGGATAGGAGCCCGGCGTCCCGATGGTCACCGCTCCGCTCCGCTGGACACTGCCTGCCGACAGCGGCCCCTCGCATGAATCGCTCGCGGTCGCGCCCGGATCGGCATAGGAGCCCCCCGCCATGCACTCCAGCTGGAGGGCAGCCGGGCCGTTGAGGGCCACCACCGGCGGCACGACGTCCGTCACCGTCACCACGCTGGTACATGAGGCCACGTGGTTGGCTTGGTCCAGGCACGTCAACATCACCGTCGTGCTGCCGATGTCGTACGGGCCGGCCGGGCTCTGCGTGCACTCCACCAGGTCGCCATCTGGATCGAAGGAGCCGTCGTTGATGCTGGCGGAAGCACCACAGGCCAGATCGGCGACCACCGTCACGTCCTGGCAGCGCGCCTCCGGCGGCTGGCCGGAGCCGGCGGGCGACAGATTGGGAATCTTGCAGAACGCGGTGCAGGTGCCCAGGGAGCCGGCGCTGTCCTGGGCGCGGCCGTTGCCGATTCCGAGATCGCACTCCTCCCCCCACTCCGCATCCACATGGCCATCGCCACACCACTGGCGGTGGCACGACCAGGAGCAGGTGTTCGCGCCTTGTTCCTGCCTCATCGCGGGCTGGCCGTTGAGCCAGTCCCCGTTGTCGCACTCCTCACCCTCCGGCGGAGCTTCGGGGTAGCCACACCCCGCTCCCAGCGGCATGGCCCCACTCACGAGAATGTATGGGGTGCCCACGAAGTGCGTCTCCTCCTCCGGAATGAAGGTGAAGTCCGAGTAGCTCCGCTGGCCAGGAACCGACGCCACGGAGGAGTTCATCGCGATCGCCGCGAACGAGAAGTTGCGGCGCGGATAGGAGGTGAAGACCGAGCGTGCCGCGCACCCTCCGGAGCCAACGAGCAACTCATCCCAGAAGTCGCGCGAGAGCATGTTGTTGTTCATCTCGAACATGTGCGCGGAGTCGGCGCAGCCCGGCAGGCCCTGGACCTTGAAGGTGCCGAACGGCTCCAGCAGCGGCACGGGCGTGTCGGCCGGGGCGTTCTGGTACGCGCATCCCAGGGCGATGTACATGCCGGTCCGCCACTGCACGGAGTTGAGCGCGTATCGGACGCCATTCTCCACCAGCACAGGCGTGTCACTGGAGGTGGGATCCGAGGCGATGATGACGACATCGCCATCGACGACCGCGCCCCAGGTATCGCGGGTGTCGATGGCGGCCTGGAAGGCGGCGGTGCCACTCTGGCAGGCCGCGTCGCCGATGATGATGGCGCGGTAGGCCATGAACTGCTCGGCCGTCATCGCCTTCCAATGAGCCGGAGAGACCACGTCGATCTGCGTCTCCGGGCTGTAGGCCACCACGGCCTGCGCCTCGCGGCTGTTGCGTCCTCCCGAGACGCTGCTGGCCAGGATCAGCACCTTGTTGGAGCTTCGACTCGCCTGGTCAATCCCACCCGCGCCCGGAGTTGGCCCCCTGCCCCGTGCCTCTGCCTCGCCACAGCCCAGAATCACCGCCAGGGCAATTCCCAGCATCGAGAAACCTGCATACAGCCGTGACAAAGACATACCTCTCGGGTCAGCCCTCATCAGAACTCCTTGATAATTCTTTAGAAAATCAGTGGCCCCACCCCCTCCGGTGACTCACGAAAAGAAATGTCCGTGAGGCAGTAGAAATTCAACATGAATCAAAAAACATGTATCGGCAGATGTCTCAGCGTGAGACATGGTCGGACGACCACTTGTCACAGGCTCACGAATGCGTGGGAGGGCTTCAGGAGAGCGCCATGAGCTCACTCACGAGGCGCTTCGCAGAGACCCGGCGGACATGACACGGCCCTGCCTCGGGGCCATGGGCTCCGAGTGCAGGGCCGCTTGAAGCGAGATGCGTGGTCCGGCTACCCCGGACCCGAGGCGCGCTTGTGCTCCTCTTCCTTGAAGAAGATGTCCTTCACCAGCACCTTGGTCACCTCGCGGTTCATCACCGCGATGGACGAGGTGAGGGGGATCTCCTTCGGGCACACCTTCACGCAGTTCTGTGCCTTGCCGCAGTCCTGGATGCCACCCGGCCCCATCAGCGACCGGGTGCGCTCCTCGGCGTTCATCTTCCCCGTGGGGTGCATGTTGAAGAGCCGCGCCTGGCTGATCGCCGCCGCTCCCACGAAGTCGTTGTCGATCGTCACCTGCGGGCACGCCTCCAGGCAGCTCCCGCACGTGATGCACGTGGACAGCACGTACGTCGTCGCCTGATCGTGCGGAGACTGCCGCGGGCCCGGCCCCAGGTTGTGCGTGCCGTCCACCGGGATCCACGCCTTCACCCGCTTGAGCGCCTCGAACATCCGGTGGCGGTCCACCGTGAGATCCCTCACCACCGGGAACTTCTTCATCGGCTCCAGGGTGATGGGGTGCTCCAGCTTGTCGATCAGCGCCGAGCAGGCCATCCGCACCCGCCCGTTGATGTTCATCGCGCAGCTGCCGCACACCTCCTCGAGGCATGCCGCGTCCCACACCACCGGGGCTACCTTCTTGCCCTGCACGGTGGTGGGGTTGCGCTGGATCTCCATCAGGCACGAAACCACGTTCGCGCCCTTGGTGTACGGAATGCGGAACTCGTCATAGTGGCCCTCCCCGTTCGGCCCATCCTGGCGCCAGATGCGGAAGGTCACGGTCTTGGTGGTAGCGCTTGCCTGTGCGGTGTCCATGATGAGTTCCCCTGACTACGCGTACCAGCGCGGCTCCGGATCCAACACCGGCGTGGCGATGGGCTCGTAGGAGATCTTCGGCCCCTCTCCGGTGTACGCCGCCATCGTCGTCTTCGCCCACTTCTCGTGGCGCTTCTTCCACAGCTCCATCCACGCCGGATCCTCGGTCGGGTTCACCGTCTTCGGCTCCGGCAGCGAGAACTCGGGCTTGTAGTGCGCGCCCCGGCTCTCGTCGCGCAGCAGCGCGCTGGTGGCGATCACCTCGCCCAGCTCCAGCATGTTCCACAGCTGGTTGGTGAAGGACAGCGAGCGGTTCGCCAGGTTGCCCGTGTCGA
This sequence comes from Hyalangium gracile, assembly GCF_020103725.1. Taxonomy (NCBI): domain Bacteria; kingdom Pseudomonadati; phylum Myxococcota; class Myxococcia; order Myxococcales; family Archangiaceae; genus Hyalangium; species Hyalangium gracile. The sequence continues at coordinate 178,496 of NZ_JAHXBG010000015.1, forward strand.
GCACGTTGCAGTTCTTCCAGCGCTCCTTCATCTCGCGGATCTTCTCGACCGACTTCTTCAGCCTGTCGTTGTAGCGGACGACGGTGCAGTTCTCCGTCATCAGCTCGCCCAGCTCCTTGGAGATCTGGTACGGGTTCTCCGAGCCGGCCATCTTCTTGATGGTGGCGAAGCGGTCCTCCCAGTACTTCTTCGCGTCGTTGAAGTACTTGTCCGCCCGGTCCGCCGCCTTGGCCTCCTTGCTCTTGGCGTAGTTCGCCATGGCCGGCCCGCCGATCATCCCCGAGTAGATGCAGGACAACAGCGAGTTCGCACCCAGCCGGTTGGCGCCGTGGAAGGCGTAGTCCGCCTCGCCCGCGGCGTACAGGCCCGGGATGTTGGTGGACTGGTTCTTCGGGCTGCCCTCGGCCGGCGTCTGCGTCTTCGAGTCCGCCTCGAACGTCACATACAGGCCGCCCATCGAGTAGTGCATGCCCGGGAAGATGATCATCGGCGTGTGGCGCGGATCGTCTCCCACGAACTTCTCGTAGATCTCCATCACGCCCTTGATCTTCGCGTCGAGCGTGGGCGCGGGGATGTGCGTCACGTCCAGGTACACGCCGTCCCGGCCGCCGATGCCCATGCCCAGATCCCGGCAGACCATGAAGATCTCACGGGTGGCCACGTCGCGCGGCACCAGGTTCTTGTACTTGGGGTACTTCTCCTCGAGGAAGTACCAGCGCTCGCTCTCGGGGATGTCCCGCGGCCCGCGCGTGTCGCCCTTCTTCTTCGGCACCCACACGCGGCCGCCCTCGCCACGCACCGACTCGCTCATCAGGCGCAGCTTGTCCTCACCCGGAATCGAGGTGGGGTGCACCTGGATGAACTCGCCGTTGGCGTAGATGGCGCCCTCCATGTAGGCGCGACCCGCCGCGGTGCCCGTGTTGATGATGGAGTTCGTCGAGCGCCCGAAGACGATGCCCGGACCACCCGTGGCCAGGCACACCGCCTCGGCCGGGAACGTCCGGATCTCCATGGTGCGCAGGTCCAACGCCACGCTGCCGATGCAGCGGCCGTCCGAGTTCTTCACCGTCCCGAGCCACTCCCAGTACTCGTACTTGGTGACCTTGCCCTCGGACTCGTAGCGGCGCACCTGCTCGTCCAGCGCGTACAGGAGCTGCTGGCCGGTGGTGGCGCCCGCGAAGGCCGTGCGGTGGTGGAGCGTGCCGCCGAAGCGCCGGAAGTCCAGCAGGCCCTCGGAGGTGCGGTTGAACGTCACCCCCATGCGGTCCAGCATGTAGATGATGCCCGGGGCCGCGTAGCACATGCCCTTCACGGACACCTGCTCGGCCAGGAAGTCGCCGCCGCGCAGCGTGTCCTTCACGTGGATGTCCGGGTGGTCACCCTCGCCCTTGGTGTTCACCGCGCCGTTGATGCCGCCCTGGGCGCAGACCGAGTGAGAGCGCTTCACCGGAACGATCGAGAGGACATCGACCTGGTGGCCGGCCTCGGCCAGCTTGATGGTCGTCATCAACCCCGCCAGCCCACCACCCACCACTGTGAACCGCGCTGCTGCTGCCATGCATCGTCTCCTTCACTGCCAGGAGCCAGGGGGCCGCCGGCTCACCAGGAGCGGCGAGCGCACCACCCCGACCCCCGGTGCGGGTTCTTCAGGCTAGATAACTTGGCGGAATTCCGCCGCAATCTCGGAGGCACGCGCGATAAGCGCACGCCATTCCGGACATAAGGCCCGCCCTACCCAGGAAGTCCCGGGCGGGCAGGCCTCGGCTGCTGGACTACAGCTTCACGCTGTCGACCGTCTTCTTCACGGACTGGAAGGACTTCTCCAGGCCCGCCTTCTCCGTGTCATCCAGCTGCACGGTGATGACCTTCTCCACGCCGCCCGCGCCGATCTGCAGCGGAGCGCCGAAGAAGTAGCCGTTGATGCCGTACTGGCCCTCGAGCAGGGCGGCGCCCGGCAGGACGCGCTTGCGGTCCAGCAGGAAGCTCTCCGCCATGGCGATGGAGCTGGCCGCCGGGCCGAAGTAGGCGCTGCCCGTCTTGTAGAGCGCCACCAGCTCGGCGCCGCCCTCGCGGGTGCGCTTGACGATGGCCTCCAGCTTGTCCTTGGCGATGAGCTCGGTGAGGGGCACGCCGCCCACGGTGCTGTGGCGCACCAGGGGCACCATGTCGTCACCGTGGCCGCCGAGCACCAGGGCCTCCACGTCACGGATGGAGCAGTTGAGCGCCTCGGCGACGAAGCACTTGAAGCGGCTGGTGTCCAGCACGCCGGCCATGCCCACCACCATGTGCTTGGGCAGCTCGGCGATCTTGTAGAGCGCGAACACCATCGCGTCGAGCGGGTTGGCCACGTTGATCACGAAGGCGTTGGGGGCGTGCTGCTTGATGTTGGCCGCCACGTCCTTCATGATCTTCAGGTTGATGTCGAGCAGGTCCTCGCGGCTCATGCCCGGCTTGCGGGGCACGCCGGCCGTGATGATGATCACGTCCGAGCCCGCCACGTCCTTCCAGTCCGTGGAGCCGGTGACGCGGCAGTCATAGCCGTCCACCGCGGACAGCTGGTTGATGTCCAGCGCCTTGCCCTTGACCAGGCCCTCCTGCTGGGGGATGTCGTAGAGCACCACGTCGCCCAGGTTCTTCTGCACGGCGAGCAGGGCCAGGTTGCCGCCGATCTGGCCACCGCCGATGAGACCAATCTTCTTCTTGCGCGTCTGAGCCATTTGAGTCGTCTCCCGAATCACTACATGTTCTTGATGATGGCCTGACCGAACTCGGAGCACTTCACCTCGGTCACGCTGCCCTGGTTCTCCAGCTTCATCAGGCGGGCGAAGTCGTAGGTGACGGTCTTCTGGGCAATGGCCTTGTCCATGCCCTGGATGATGAGGTCCGCCGCCTCGTTCCAGCCCAGGTGGCGGAACATCATCTCACCCGAGAGGATCACCGAGCCCGGGTTCACCTTGTCCTGGTCCGCGTACTTGGGCGCCGTGCCGTGAGTGGCCTCGAAGACGGCGTGGCCGGACACGTAGTTGATGTTGCCGCCCGGCGCGATGCCGATGCCGCCCACCTGCGCCGCCAGCGCGTCCGACAGGTAGTCGCCGTTGAGGTTCAGCGTGGCGATCACGTCGAACTCGTCCGGACGCGTGAGCACCTGCTGCAGGGTGATGTCCGCGATGGAGTCCTTGATGAGGATCTTCCCACCGGCCAGCGCGGCCTTCTGCTCGGCGTTGGCGGCCTCCTCACCCTTGGCGGCCTTGGTGGCCTCCCACTGATCCCAGGTGTAGACCTTGTTGCCGAACTCGCGAGCCGCCAGGTCGTAGCCCCACTTGCGGAAGGCGCCCTCGGTGAACTTCATGATGTTGCCCTTGTGGACGAACGTCACGCTCTTGCGCTTCTGGTCCACGGCGTACTGGATGGCGGCGCGGATGAGCCGCTCGCTGCCCTCCTGCGACACGGGCTTGATGCCGATGCCCACGTTCTTCGGGAACCGGATCTTCTTGAAGTCCTTCTCGTACTCCTTCTGCAGCAGGCCCAGGAACTTGTCGGCCGCCGGGGTGCCCGCCTCGAACTCGATGCCGGCGTAGATGTCCTCCGTGTTCTCACGGAAGATCACCATGTCCACCTTCTCGGGCGCCTTCACGGGGCTGGGCACGCCCTTGAAGTAGCGGACCGGACGCAGGCACACGTACAGGTCCAGCAGCTGGCGCAGCGCCACGTTGAGCGAGCGGATGCCGCCACCCACCGGCGTGGTCAGCGGGCCCTTGATGCCCACCAGGTACTCGCGGAACGCCTCGACGGTGGCGTCCGGCAGCCAGTTGTTCACCTGCTTGAAGGCCTTCTCGCCGGCCAGCACCTCGTACCAGGCGATCTTCTTCTTGCCCTTGTAGGCCTTCTCCACCGCCGCGTCGAAGACGGCCTGCGAGGCACGCCAGATGTCTCGGCCCGTTCCGTCTCCCTCGATGTAGGGGAGGATCGGGTTGTCCGGCACGTTCAGCTTGCCGTTCTGAAGGGTGATCTTCTGGCCAGACGGAGGCGCCATCTTGGAGAGCTCCTGGATAGGTGTGACCGTGTATGCAGGGGGGCGGATAGTCCGGAACCCGCCCCCTCCAGTCAAGCTGTTTGGCCGCTGACCAGACGGCTCTGGCTTATCGAAGCCAGAGCCCTGACGCAGGTTGACCGGGTCCCCCCGGGCCGGCCGTGGTTTCATGCCGCCGGGAGGATGGTTCATGACACGTACGGCTTCGAAGGCGCTGTTCCTGGCTCTGGCGATGGCTCTCGGGGCGCTGCCCACCTCGAGCGAGGCCCTCTCGCCCGCCATCCCGGATGAGACGTTGATCCGCCAGCTCATCGATCAGCAGACCCGCGCCTGGAACGACCATGACGCGACGGCCTGGAGCAAGGACTTCGCCCCGGACGCGGACTTCGTGAACATCGTCGGGACCGTCTTCTCGGGACGGGCAGAGATCGAGAAGCGTCACGCGGGCATCTTCGCCAGCATCTTCAAGACCAGTCAGTCGCGGGTGACGGTGCGCCGGCTCGTGTTCGTGGGGCCCGACGTCGCCGTGGTCGACATGGACCACGAGGTGACCGGGCACAGCGGGCTGCCTCCCGGCGTGCAGAACACGGATGAGTCCGGAGTGCTGCGTACCCGGATGAAGTACGTGCTGCGCAAGAGCGACGGGAAGTGGCAGATCGTCTCGGGACAGAACACGGACGTGAAGCCCGCTCCCAAGAGCCCGAAGAAGTAGCCGCCCGGCACCGCGACGCGTCATGGGCCGTGCCGAGGATGCGTTCGATTGCCTGCAGGGAGAACGTCCGGAAGACGTCAGGCCCCCCGTGTATCAACGCGAGGCGTCGTGATTTCTGGAGATCCCTGAATCATCATGCCGCGCTCACGTGTTCTCAAACGGGGGTGCTGTCCCATGGAATGGCTCGAGTTCAATCGGTGGTCACAGGAAGTGCAGAAGCGCCTCGCGGCCCAGGCCGCTCGCCTGCACGAAGTCTCGCAGCACCTGCCCACGCCGCACGTCACCGCGGCGCAGGCCTACCACCTGCAGTCCATGCTGCGGCGGCACTCGCCCACCAATCCCTGGGGACACCCGTCCGCCGAGTGCTGAGTCGTGGCACCCCAGCGCGCCTCAGCCGTTCGTGGCGCGCTGCCGGAGCACCGTGCGCTCCACCTTGCCCATCGCGTTGCGGGGCAGTGCATCGATCGCCAGGAAGCGCGCGGGGACCTTGAAGCCCGCGAGTGAGCGCCGGCACCAGCCGTCGAGATCCGCCGGGAATGCGTGCCCGGCACGGAGCGCGACGAAGGCCACGGGCACCTCGCCCCAGCGCGCGTCCGCCACTCCCACCACCGCGACCTCCTGCACCGCCGGGTGCGCGGCAATCACCGTCTCGATCTCCATCGGGTAGAGGTTCTCCCCTCCCCGGAGGATGAGGTCCGTGCGGCGGGAGAGCACCGTCAGGCGCCCGCGCTCGTCCAGCATCCCCACATCCCGGGTGCGCAGCCAGCCGTCCCGGAACGCCTCGCGCGTTGCCTCCGGGCGGTTCAGGTAGCCCGCCATCACCGTGGGGCCGTGAACTTCGATGTCCCCTTCCCTCCCTGTTCCCAGTACTTCTCCCTCGGGACCGACGATGCGCACCGACAGGCCGGGCAGCGGTGGGCCCGCCGTGCGCCCGTCGGCCTCGGAAGGACGCTCGGTCGTCACCTGGGAGCAGGCCTCCGTCAGCCCGTAGGTCTGCAGTGCCAGCAGCCTCGCCGCGCGGGCCCGCTCCAGCAGCGGCGTTGGCACCGGGCCTCCGCCAATCAGTGCCAGTCGGAAGGACTCGGGAAGCGGTCGGTCCTGGCGATCCTCGAGGACCCGCTCCAGCGTGGTGGCCACGAAGCTGGCATGCGTGGCGCCCTCGGCGTCGATGGCCCGGTTCACGGCCGTCGCGTCGAAGCGGTCGTGCAGCAGCAGGCAGCCTCCGTCGTAGGCGCAGCGCGTGAGCATCGCCAGGCCTCCGACGTGGAAGAGCGGCAGCGTGCCCAGCCAGCGTGGCGCGGGGTGGGCTCCCAGGTTCGCCGCCGAACAGCGAGCGGACGCGCGAAAGTTTCCCTCCGTGAGCACGGCCCCCTTGGGGCGTCCCGTCGTCCCGGAGGTGAAGAGCACCACACGCGGAGCCGAGTCCTCCAGCGGCTCGCACGTTGGCGAGGGTTCACGCACGGACTCCGCCCAGGTCTCCAGGGGCTCGGCACCGGGGAGCCGCTCCTTCAGCGAGCTCAACGCCAGCGTCAGACGTGGAGAGATGTCCTCGATCAGCGGCGCGAGCTCCGCGGCGGTCAGCCGGGCATTGAGCGGCGCGAGCAGCGCTCCCAGCCTGCCGAGGGCGAAGAACAGGAACACGCAGCTCGCGTGATTGCTCGAGAGCAGGGCGACTCGATCCCCCGCTCCGATGCCGCGAGCCTGGAGCGCGGCCACCCAGCGACCGATCTCCGCGTCCAGCGTCCGGTACGTCCAGCTTCGGCCGGCGAAGGTCAGGGCCTCGGTGTCGGGCCAGCGCGAGGCGCCTTCGCGGACGGGACAGCTTCCCTTCATCTCGGAAGCCCAAGCCCGGGCGCGTCCGGCAGTTGGATGCGGCCTCCCACGGGGCGGTAGAGCGCCTCCGCCGGATCCTCCGCCTTGAAGAGCTTCCCCACCCCGAGCCCCGCGGCGAGCTTCCCTGACGGCAGCGCCGCCGCCAGGTGGGCCGCGCCCGCGCGCGAGACGATCCCATCGAGCGAGCTCGTCACGAACGCCTCCAGGCCTCGCTGGTGCGCCTGGCGGGCGAACATCAGCGCGGGCAGCAGCCCTCCGAGCACCATCGGCTTGAGGACGAAGGCCCTGGCGGCCGGCATCCGCTCCTCGGAACCTCCCAGCAGGACGGGGATGGCCTCCGGATTCGCGAGCGCCTCATCGGCGGCAAGGGGGAACGGGGCGCGCCGCTGCAGCCGCCACAGCGCTCGCAGATCCCCCGGCGCGACGGGCTGCTCGCACAGCTCGAGCCCGTACCAGCCCAGCCGATCCACCGCGAGCAGGGCCTCCTGCTCCGACCATCCACCGTTGGCGTCCACCCGGATGTTCACCTCGGGGCCCACGGCCTCGCGGACCGCACGAAGGCGCGCCTCGTCCTCATCGAGCGGCCGGCCCGCCACCTTCAGCTTGAGCGTCCGATAGCCCTCGGCCACGGCCTTGCGGGCCTCTTCGGCCAGCTCCCGCGGGTCCTCCGCCGTGAGCAGCGCGTTGACCTGGACCTCCGAGCGCGCGGCCCGGTTGAGCAGCCGGCTCAGCGGAATCTCCCGGCGCTGCGCGAGCAGATCCAGCAGCGCCAGCTCCACCGCGTGATCCGCCGCCGGAGCCTCCGGGAGATCGTCCTCCACGCGCAGGCAGACGCCCCGCCACTGCGACGGCTCTCCCCGGGGAACGGCGAAGGCATCCTCGATGGCGTCCAGGCTGTCGCTGAGCACCTGATCCCTGAGCGCCTTGAGGTGGCTGCGTATCACCTGCTCGCTCGTCTCGAGCGACTCGGTGCCGAACTCCGGCAGAGGCATCGCCTCGCCCAGCCCCACCCGCCCCTCTTCGTCCACGAGCTTGACGAGGAAGCCCTGCCGCTCCGTGTAGGTGGCTCGAGCCGTCTTGAGTGGACGGATGAGTTCCAGCCTCGACGGCGTCAGCCTCGTCTCGGTGATGTGCATCCGCTACTCACCTCAGGTAGAGACCCAAGGCGAAGAGTAGCCCGAACACGAGCTGAAGGCGCGCCGTTCCCCCGAGCGCCGCGTTCAGCGCCGCCCCCTCGGCCCTCAGCACGAGTTTCAACGGACCCACCCCCAGCGGAGCACTGAGGAGTGCGAGAAACACCCACGCGCTGGCCAGCCCGAGCCCGAAGAGGATGAACGGGGTGGCGAACGAGGCGGCCAGCAGCACCAGGTACTCCACCTTCCCCGCCCGGGTGCCCAGGCGCACGATCAGGGTGCGCTTGTTGGCCTTCACGTCCGTGTGCGCGTCGCGCAGGTTGTTGACGACGAGCAGCGCCGTGCCCAGCGCGCCCACGGGGATGGCGGCCCACCACGCCGCCGGGCTCACGGTGAGGGCCTGCACGTAATAGGTGCCCGTCACCGCCACGAGCCCGAAGAAGACGAAGACGAACACGTCTCCCAGCCCGTGGTAGGCCAGGGGCACCGGCCCGCCCGTATAGGCATAGCCGCACAGCACCGACGTCAGGCCGATGGCCACGATGGGCCACCCTCCCACCCACACCAGGTAGATGCCCGAGAGGATGGCCAGCCCGAAGCAGGCCATCGCCCCCGCCAGCACCGTGCCCGGGGAGATGAGCCCGCTCTGCGTGACGCGCACGGGCCCCAGGCGCTCGGCGGTGTCCGCGCCCTTCTTGAAGTCGTAGTAGTCGTTGGTGAGGTTGGTGCCGATCTGGATCAGCAGCGCCCCCACGAGCGCCGCGATCGCCGGCAGCCACCGCCCCACCTGCTCGCCGAAGGCCAGCCCCGTGCCCACCGACACCGGCATCAGCGAGGCCGTCAGCGTCTTGGGGCGGACAGCCATCACCCATGCCTTGAGCGTGGGGCGAGGACGGCCCTCGGATCCCAGCACGGGGGCGGTCGGGCTCAGGGAGGGCGCGGCGGCGTCGGGCTTCATGGGGTGACTCACAGGTGGACTTCGAAATCGGGCGCTTCGTACCAGGGGGTCTGCAGGAAGGAGCGCACCTCGCGCGCGTAGTCCTCCGGCGCCTCCAGGTGCGGCGCGTGCCCGCAGTTCGGGAAGGTGTGCCGCCAGACCACGGGCAGCTCGGTCGCCATCTTGCGCGCGATGTGCGTGAACTTGTCGTCCAGCCCGCCGGTGAGCAGCAGCGTGGGCAGGCGCTGGCGGTGCAGCTCCGGCCAGTAGTCTGGCTGGAAGCCGAGCCCCAGGCGCCCCAGCGCGCCCACGAGCCCGTCGGCCGTGCACTGCCTGCGGCGCTCTCTCAGGGCCGAGAGCCGCTCTGGAGGCAGCCGCTTGAGGCTGTCGAACAGGGGCTGGGACTCCCAGTGCTCCACGAAGGCCTCGACGCCCTTGGAGCGCAGCAGCGTCGCCAGCCGGCCGTCCGACTCGCGTCGCTCGGCGCGCTCCATGCGGCGGTGCAGGCCCGGCGAGCCGCTCTCCAGGATGACGCGGCCGAAGCGCACCGGCGTGTGGAGCGCGGCCGCGAGCGCGATGCGCGCCCCCATCGAGTAGCCCAGCACATCCACCGAGGGCACACCGAGCTCCTGCACCAGCTTGACGACCGCCTCCACCGTCTCGATGAAGCCCTCGCGGCCCTTGCGCTGGGGCAGCGGCGTCTCGCCATGGCCCGGCAGATCCACCGCGATCGCCTTCACCGCGCCGCCCAGCAACGGGCGCAGGTGATCGAAGGAGGAACGGTTGCCCGTGAAGCCGTGCAGGAGCACGAGAGGCCGAGAGCCCTCTCCCCAGGTGCTGTATGCCAGGGTCACGCCCATGGATCTTCTCCCAGCGCGGTCGCGATCCGCGCGAAGAGCTGCCGATGCTGTTCCACGTTGCGGGCCCGGTCAGTCCGAACCTCGATGAGGTGCAGCCCGCCCTCCAAGCCTACCTTGACCGAGGCGCGAAGTGCCGGCGGCGAGTCGGGACGGTGGAATTCCGCACCATAGAGTGACGCGGCGTGCGAGAGGTCCAGGCCGTGCGGGGTGCCGAAGAGGGGCTCGAAGTGCTCCGTGGCCTGGGCGATGGGCAGGAAGGAGAAGATGCCGCCCCCGTCGTTGTTCACCACCACCACGGTGAGCGAGAGCTCATGGCGGCGCGCGGTGAGCAGGCCGCCCACGTCGTGCAGGAAGGCCAGATCGCCCGTGAGCAGCACCGTCGGCCGCCCCGAGGACGCCGCCACCCCGAGCGCGCTGGACACGATGCCGTCGATGCCGTTGGCCCCGCGGTTGGCCAGGACGCGCAGCGGCATGGCGCTCCCCGGCGCGAAGGCGTCCACGTCCCGGATGGGCATGCTGCTGGAGACGAAGAGATTCGCGCCTGAAGGGAGCGCGGCCACCACCTCGCGGGCGATGCGCGGCTCGGTCAGCTCCGGCTGCTCGGCGAACGCGGCCTCGAGGGCGTTGCGGGCCTGCCGCTCGGCGTGGAGGAAGATCTGGGCCCAGCGCCCCATGCCGCGAGACACCCCGCGCGAGAGCGCCTCGCACGCGGCCACGGCCGAGCCCTCGATGACCTGCGAGGCCCGGTGGGCCGGATCGAAGAGCGAGCCGTCGTCGCTGAAGAGGACGATGTGCGCTCCGGTGGCATCGAGCCACTGCTGCGGCCCCTTGGGCGTCAGCCCGCCACCGAAGCGCAGCACCAGGTCCGGCTTGTGCGTCTGGGCGAAGGGGACGTGCCGGAGGATCGCGTCATACATGGAGAGCGTCGCGGCGCCTCCTCCATAGCGGGCCTGCGAGGCCGCCTCGGCGATGACCGGATACCCCGTGGCATGCGAGAGCGCGGTGATGGCCTCGGCGAAGCCGTCCTCCTCGTCGCGAGGGCCACAGACGATGAGCCCCCGCTCCACGTCGGCGATGCGGCGGCGCACCTCATCGATGGCATGCGGCGCCGGCTGGCGAGCGGACGGAGCGATGGCGGTCAGCGGCGCCCCGGCACGCCCCTCCTTCGAGAGCACGGACAGGCGCTCCTCGCCGAAGGACTCCGGCAGCGGAGCCAGCGGCTCCCGGAAGGGGACATTCAGGTGCACGGCCCCGCGAGGCGCCCGAAGCGCCGCCCCCACGGCCCGAGCCGCGGTGGCGCGCAGGTGCAGCAGGGCCACGTCGCTCGCCTCGGGCAGGCCCACGTCCGCGAAGAGGCGGGAGAAGTCACCGAACAGGCGCCCCTGGGGAATCGTCTGCGGCGCGCCCCACCCCTGCAGCTCCAGCGGCCGGTCCGCGGTGAGGACGATGAGCGGCACGTTGGACATCGCCGCCTCGATCACCGCCGGATAGAAGTGCGCTCCGGCCGTGCCGCTGGTGGCCACCAGCACCGCCGGCGCGCGCGAGTGCTTGCCCACGCCCAGCGCGAAGAAGCCGGCGCTGCGCTCGTCGATGATGGACCAGGTCTTCAGCCCTTCCACCCGCTGGCACGCCACCGCCAGCGGCGAGGAGCGCGAGCCCGGACACACCACGGCGTGACGTACGCCGCCGCGCACCAGTTCCTCCAGCAGGGCCCGAGCCCAGAGCTGGTTAAGGTTCGCGTCGGACATCTCCGCCTCCGAGAGCCCGGAGCATCGCCAAGCTCTTCATCTCCGTCTCACGCCACTCGGCCGCCGCGCTGGAGCCCTGGACGATTCCCGCGCCCACGAAGAGCCGCGCATGCGCGCCTCGCACCAGCGCCGAGCGCAGCGCCACCGCGAAGTGCGCTCCGGACGGCCCGATCCATCCCACCGGCCCCGCGTACCAGCCCCGATCCAGCGCCTCGTGCTCGTGCAGGAAGCCCAGGGAGTGGTCCCTCGGGACACCGCCCACCGCGGGCGTGGGGTGCAGCGCCGCCACCACCTGTGCCGGGCTCACGCCCTCGTGCAGCTCCGCGCGGATGCCCGTGCGCAGGTGAACGACATTCTTCAGCGTCAGCAGCGCGGGCTCGGCATCCGCCGTCGTTCGCTCGGCGATGGGCCGCAGCGCCGAGAGGATGAAGCGCACCACCGAGTCGTGCTCGCGGCGATCCTTGTCGCTCCCGCCCAGCCCCTCGGCCTGCCCGGGTGCCGCGGAGCCCGCCAGCGCCTCCGTCTCCAGCACCCGCCCCTGGACGCGGCAGAGCGTCTCCGGCGTGGCGCCCAGGAAGGCCACGCCTCCCGGCGCTCTAAAGAGGAAGGTGACGCAGCGCGGGTTCTGCTCGCGCAGGCGGGCCAGCACATCCACCAGCTCGAACGGGCGAGGCCCCTCGGCCTCCACGGCCCGCGCCATCACCACCTTCTGCAGCCGCCCGGCGGAGATGGCCTCCAGCGCCCGATCCACTCGCGTCTCGAAGTCCCGGCGAGACGAGGAGAGCTTGAGCGAGACGGCCCCCCCCCGCGGATGGCGGTACTCGCTCGGGAAGTTCGCGCCCACCCGCTCCAGCCGGGAGCGCACCAGATCCTCGCCCCCCGCCTCCTCCGGAGCGAAGGCGGCCACCACCACACCCTTGTCGACACGCCAGGCCAGCAGCTCCGGCAGCGTCCAGCGGCCAAAGCCGTGCGCCTGCCAGTCCGCATCCGAAGGAGCCGTCGAGGCGAAGCGCATGCCTCCGAACCACGGCCCGGGCAGCCATTCGGGGGCCTCGCCCAGCCAGCGCAGCTCCACCTGCGAGGCGAGCGTGCCGAGCACCTCCGCCGCCTCGGCGGCGCTGTGGGCCTCCATCACCGCGGCCTCGCCCCAGCCCGCGATGGCCTCCTGCGCCAGCGGCCGCTCCCAGTACAGGGACGGCACACCCAGGAGGTTCGCTCCCGCAAGCGGATCCGCCGAGGCCAGCAACATCATCCTGGCCACCCAGCGCTGCCCCTTAGCGGGATTGAGCGTCGTCATCAGCATCTCTCATCGGGGGTGGTGCACCCATCACCCCAGGTTGTCTTCTACGCGATTCCGGATATACATGCACACGGAGTTCAAAACCATGTGAACTCGACTGCGGAGGCCATGTGGGCGGAAGGCGGACCGAGGAGGCTGCGCACGGGAATGCGCCCCCCAAGCCAGGGCCGAGCCGCGTCCAGCGAGACGCGCGTCCCGAGGGGACCTGTATCCAGGTGGGCCGGGTGGAAGTTGGAGGGCCAGGCTTCGTGGTGATGGCCGGACCGTGCGCCGTGGAGGACGCGGAGCAGACGGAGCGGACAGCGGCGGCGGTGGCGGCGGCCGGAGCCCATGTCCTGCGAGGGGGCGTCTTCAAGCCCCGCACGAGCCCCTACTCCTTCCAGGGACTGGGTGAGCCGGGGCTGCATCTGCTGGCCGAAGCGGGCCGGCGCCACGGGCTGCCGCTCATCAGCGAGGTGATGGATGCCTCGCAGTTGCCGCTCATGGCGGAGTACGCGGACATCCTCCAGGTGGGCGCGCGCAACATGCAGAACTTCACCCTGCTGCGCGCGCTGGGGAAGGTGCGCAGGCCGGTGCTGCTCAAGCGAGGGCTGGCCGCCACCATCGAGGAGTGGCTGATGGCCGCCGAGTACGTGCTGGACGGTGGCAACGAACAGGTGATGCTCTGCGAGCGCGGCATCCGCACCTTCGAGCCGGCCATGCGCAACACGCTGGATCTGGCGGCGGTGGCCTATGTGAAGGAGCGCACGCACCTGCCGGTCATCGTGGACCCCTCGCACGCGACGGGAGACCCGAAGCTGGTGGTGCCCATGTCCCTGGCGGCGGCGGCGGCGGGCGCGGACGGGCTGCTGGTGGAGGTCCACCCGTGGCCGGAGCGCGCGCTGTGTGATGGGGCGCAGGCGCTCACGCCCGAGCGCTTCCAGGAGTTGATGCGGCGGCTCCCCGCGGTGCTGCAGGCGGTGGATCGTCATCTCTGGCGGCCGGAGAGCCCGGCTCAGTTGGTGGGGGTAAGATGAGCACGGAAGTCCGGCAGATGTTCTCCTCGATCGCGCCGCGCTACGACGTGACGAACGAGGTGCTGTCCCTCGGCGTCCATCGGGTGTGGCGCCGCGCCGCCGTGCGCTACAGCGGCGCCAAGGAGGGCGACCGCGTCCTCGACTGCGCCACCGGCACGGGGGATCTCGCGCTGGTGTTCAAGCGGAAGGTCGGCGTGTCCGGCACCGTCGTCGGCACGGACTTCTGCCCGGAGATGCTGCAGGCCGCGCCCGCGAAGGCCTCACAGGCGGGGCTCGCGGTGGACTTCCAGGTGGCAGATGCGATGGCGCTCCCCTTCGCCGATGCCTCCTTCGACGTGGCCTCGATCGCCTTCGGCATCCGCAACGTGGATGACCCGGTGAAGTGCCTGAAGGAGATGGGGCGGGTGGTGAAGCCGGGCGGGCGCGTGGTGGTGCTCGAGTTCGGCCAGCCCTCGGGGCTCTTCGGCGCCCTCTTCCGCTTCTACAGCAGGACGATCATGCCGGCCATCGGCGGCCTGCTCACCGGAAACCGCGCGGCCTACGAGTACCTGCCTCGCACCGCGGCGGCCTTTCCCTCGGGGGAGCGATTCCTTGCGCTCATGGATCAGGCCGGGGTGTATCGCGAACGTGTAGCCCATCCGCTGACGTTTGGGACATCCTACGTCTATGTCGGAACTGTCCGCTGACGCACGGCGCCACCTCCTCGAACAGCTCATCGACAGTCTGGATCCGCGCCTCCAGCCGCAGCTGAGGGAGGCGCTCGCCGCGCCGACTCCCGGTGCCCTGCCGGCTCCAGGGCAGACGGTGGTGATCGCCGGCCACCGCGCCGCCGGCAAGACACGGGTGCTGCCCCTGGTCGGGCGGCTGCTCGGCCGGACCGGGCTGGACCTGGACCGGGAGCTGGAGTCGGCCACCGGCCGCTCGCTGCGCACCTGGGTCGCCGAGGATCCCCAGGCATTCCGAGCCGCCGAGCGCCAGGCGCTCCTGGCCGTCCCTCCGGGGAGCCTGGTGGCCGTGGGAGGCGGGTTCCTCTCGCACCACCCGGAGGCGCTGGCGGGAATGTTCACCCTGGTCGTCCCGGTCTCCTTCGAGACCTACCGGGAGCGCCTGCTGGCGGATACGTCCCGGCCCCGGCTCCGGCCCGGCGTTACCTTGGAGGAGGAGATCGCCCACGTGTTCCACGAGCGCGAAGCCCTGCACTCCCGCGTCCCGACCGTGCCCCTGGTGGACTTCCTCCGGGCCCTCTGGCGAGAGGTGACGCCATGAATTCCGCCCGACGCGTCGTCACGCTGCCTCCCACGCTCCAGGGCGCGGAGGCCGTGCGCTTCGCCGAAGAGGTGCGCCGCCGGGGAGCGAACATCCTGGAGGTGCGGACGGATCTGCACGCGCCCGAGGCCGTGGACGTCGCCGCGCTGGCCCGCGTGCTGCCGCTGCTCGTGTCCGAGCGAGGCCGTCCCCTCCCCTCCGTCTGGGTGGAGACCTCCACCTATGTGGACCGGGACGTGACGGTCTCCGTGGACGCGCCGGCCACGAAGCTGGTGGCCTCGCACCACGCCGAGCGCCCGCTCTCCACCGAGGAGGCCCTGAAGCTCTGGGCGCAGGACCTGCCCGCCACGGCCTGGGTGAAGCACGTCGAGCCGCTCGGGGAGCCCTCGCAAGCAGAGCGGCTCTTCGAGACCCAGGCGCGCCTCATCGAGCGCTTCGGCGCGGGGCGCGTGACGGTGCTCGGCATGGGCCCTACGGCGCTCCCCTTCCGGGCCGTGCTGGCTCGCAAGAACGCCCTGGACTACGTGGCGGCAGGAGGAAGCTGGAGCGCGGCCCCCGGCCAGCGGCTCCTGGATGATGCGTTCCGCGAGGCGCGTGCCCCCGGAGGAGCCACGGGCCTGCGCCGGGGCATCCTCGGGACGTCGATCCCCCACTCGCGCTCACCGCGCATCCACCGTCAGCCCTTCGACCGCATCGATCTGCCCGAGGACTCGCCCCTCGAGGCGCTCGTCGAGGCGCTGCGCCCCCACTACGCGGGCTTCGCCGTCACCAGCCCCTTCAAGAAGCGCCTGGCCGAGCACACGAAGTCGCCGCTGGAGGCCATCAACACGCTGGTCCGCCGAGGCAACCGCTGGGAGTCCTTCAACACCGACGTCGAGGGCGCGCGCGCCGTCCTCAAGCGGCTCGGGACGCCCCGTGAGGCCTTCGTGCTGGGGGATGGTGGCTCGACCGCCGCGCTCCGTGCTGTCTCGGACGAGCTGGGCTGCAAGCTGCGCGTCCTCAAGCGGGCGGAGATCGACAAGCCGCTCTCGGGAGTCGGCGTGTGGACCTGGCCGGACCGGATCCCCCCGCCCGAGGGGCTGCGCTTCGATGGGGCCCGCGTGGCCATCATTGCCTACGGCGCCCCAGGGCGACACATCGCCAAGGAGATCTCGCGCCGAGGGGGCACTCCGGTCATGCTGGGCGCGGCGTGGTTCATCGCGCAGGCCCGTCGACAGCGCGAACTCTGGGAGACAGCGACATGAACACTCTGGGAGTCCTCTTCCGTCTCACCACCTTCGGCGAGAGCCACGGGCCCGCGCTGGGCTCGATCATCGATGGTTGCCCCGCCGGAGTCCCGCTGACGCGCGAGCAGATCCAGGCCGCGCTGGACCGCCGCCGTCCGGGCCAGTCCGCCATCACCACCGCCCGCGCCGAGCCGGACCAGGTGGAGATCCTCTCGGGCGTCTTCGAGAACAAGACGCTGGGCACGCCCATCGCGGCCATCGTCCGCAACACGAACCAGCGCTCGGGCGACTACGACAAGCTGAAGACGGAGGACCGGCCCGGCCACGCGGACGCGGTGTGGCGCGAGCGCTACAAGCACCGCGACCACCGCGGCGGCGGGCGCACGAGCGGCCGTGAAACCCTCTGCCGCGTCATCGGAGGAGCCATCGCCGAGGCGTACCTGGCGCGGGATCTGCCCCGGGTCCGCACGGTGGGCTGGGTCTCCCAGGTGGGAAACCTCGTGGCGGCGGTGCCCGAGTCCGGCCTCACGCGAGCCCAGGTGGACGAGCACGCCACGCGCTGCCCGGACCCGGTGGTGCGTGAGGAGATGTCCCGGCGCATCCTCGCGGCGAAGGAGGCCGGCGACAGCCTGGGAGGCTCCATCGACATCCGCGTCGAGGGCCTGCCGGTCGGCCTCGGAGAGCCCATCTTCGGCAAGCTCAAGGCGCTCATCGCCCAGGCACTGGGCAGCGTGGGCGCGGTGACGGGCGTCGTCTGGGGCCCGCCGGACCTGCTCGCCCGGATCGAGCAGCCCGGGACCGTCTTCCACTCCAAGAAGGAGACGTACGGAGGCATCCAGGGCGGCCTGGCCAACGGCGAGCCCATGCAGGTGCGCGCATTCTTCAAGCCTCCCGCCACGCTCGCGGACCACGCGAAGGGCGGGCGTCATGATCCGTGCATCATGCCCCGCGCCGTCCCCGTGCTCGAGGCGATGGTGTCCCTGGTGATCGCCGATCTCGTCCTGCAGATGAACGCCTTCCCCCACACAGCATGAGCTTCCTTCCACCCGGCGCGTACAAGCCCGCAACCGATCACTGGGGCTCCTTCCCGAAGCTGTCGCAGCGGCTGCCCGAGGGCAGCGTCGCCGTCGTGGACAAGACGGTGGCCCGACACCACCCCGGCCTCATCCCGGCGCTCGAGGCGCGCAACCCTCGCGCCATCGTCCAGATCACCGGAGGCGAGCGGGCCAAGAACTTCGCCTCCCTGGAGAAGGTGCTCTCCGGAGGGCTCACCCTGCCCCGCTCCGGGACGCTGCTGGCCGTGGGCGGTGGCACCATCGGCGACGTCGTCACCGTGGCCGCGCACCTGCTCAAGCGCGGGGTGCGGCTGGTGCAGGTGCCCACCACCCTGCTGGCGGCGGTGGACAGCAGCCTGGGCGGCAAGGGCGCGGTGGACCTCATCCTGCGCGGGCGCGTGGTGAAGAACCCCGCGGGCGTCTTCCACTACGCGGACGAGTCGTGGATCTGCCCGGAGCTGTTCACCTCGCTCTCCGAGGCCCAGCACCGCGAGGGCGCCATCGAGGCCTGGAAGATGGTGGTCTGCCTCGACGGTCCCCTCTTCCGCCGCTACATGCGCAAGCCGCCCGCGCTGGACAAGCTCGTGAAGGACGCGCGGCGCCTCAAGGAGAGCGTCTGCGCGCAGGACCCCTATGAGCAGACCGGCCTGCGCCGCGTGCTCAACTTCGGCCACAGCTTCGGCCACGTGCTGGAGAGCCTGTCCCGCTTCAAGCTGTCCCACGGGGACGCGGTGGGCCTGGGCATGCTCTGCGCGCTGGATGTCGGCCGGGCCATGGGCGTGACGCCCGAGAAGGTGGCCACCCAGGTCGAGGAGGCCCTGCGCCAGGGCCCCGGCGTGCTCGGTCGAGACCGGATCGCCGCCCTGCTCCGCCGCGCGCCCGTCCAGGACGTGGTGGAGCTGCTCGCCGCCGACAAGAAGGCCGGCAGGTCGGGCGAGCTGCGCATGGTGCTCCTCACCGCCATCGGCGCCTTCGAGATCCTGGACGTCGCCGAGGCCACCTGGCGCAACCTCTGGCCCGCCTGGAAGCAGGGAACCCGCCCATGAGTCAGCTCCACGTCGACCCCTCCCACCTGAAGGCCGCGAGCCTCATCCCTCCCGTCTCCAAGTCGGACGCCCAGCGCGCCATGGTGCTGGCGCACCTCACGGGCCACTGGCCCCTGGCCGCGCTCCAGTCCGAGGCGGAGACAGACCTGCCCGCGGACGTCCGCGTCCTCAAGCGAGGCGTGGAGGCCCTGCGCCAGCCCGCCGGCCCCCTGCGGGACGTGGACTGCGCGGACGGAGGCGCCCCGTTCCGCATCCTCGTCACCCAGTCGGCGGTGACGCCGGGCGTCCACGTGCGCCTCACCGGTACCCCGCGCCTGGGCGAGCGCCCCCACGGCCCGCTCTTCAAGTCCCTCCGCGAGGCCCTGGGCCCCTCGGGGCTCTCGCTCACCGAGGGCTCCCCCTGGCCCGTGGAGATCCGCGCCCCCACCAAGACAGGTGAGCCCGTCTTCCGAGTGCCCGGAGACCAGAGCAGCCAGTACGCCTCCAGCCTCCTCCTGGGCTGCGCGGCCCTCTTCCTGCGCGAGCACCGCCCCTGGAGCGTGGAGATTCAAGGCACGCTGACGAGCGCCGGCTACCTGGAGCTCACCGTCTCGTGGCTGCGGCGCTTCGGCTTCACCGTGGAGGAGAGCGGCTCGCGCTTCACGGTGACGGCCCACCAGGCCTCCAAGAGCGCCCCGCCCATGCCGGGAGACTGGTCCTCGCTGGGCTACCTGCTCCTCATCGCCTGGCGTACCGGCGGCAGCGTGGAGCGGGCCGACCCCTCCAGCGCCCACCCGGACCAGGCCATCCTGCGCCTGGTGCAGCCCGCGGGCCTCACTCCCGTCCCGGGGCCGGACCTGTCCATGCGCATGGAGGGGCAGGCGCGCGACGGGCTGGTGGCCTCCGGCAAGGAGTGCCCGGACCTGCTCCCCACCCTGGCCGCGCTCGCCTGCGTGCTGCCGCGCCCGTCCACCCTGACGGACGTGGGCATCCTCCGCCTCAAGGAGAGTGACCGGCTGGAGGGCATCCGCACCCTGGTGTCCGCCTACGGGGGAACCACCACCCTGGAGGGTGAGACGCTGACCATCACGCCTCCCAAGGCCCCTCCGGCCCACTTCGCCATGGACAGCCGAGGCGACCACCGGCTCGCCATGGTGTCCGCCACCCTCTCCATCCTCTCGGGAGCCCGCCTGACGCTCACCGGACCCGAGTGCGTGGAGAAGAGCTTTCCCGGTTTCTGGAGGCAGGTGGAACGGGTGGGTGTACGCCTATCTGAATGATCCTTCAAGTCGCAGTGTCGGGAGCAGGCAAGGGGTGATCTTTTTTGTTGAAAGCACTTGGGTCCCCGTGAAATCTCCCGCCCATGCCCAAGGACACGCTGACGATCACGGACAACCGGACCGGGAAGACGTACGAAGTCCCGATCGAGAATGGCTGTATTCGCACTCACGCGCTCAGGCAGATCAAGGTCAGTGAGGAAGACTTCGGTCTGATGGGTTACGACCCGGCGTTCCTGAACACCGCCAACTGTCGCAGCGCCATCACGTACATCGACGGCGACAAGGGCATCCTGGAGTACCGCGGCTACCCCATCGAGCAGCTCGCGGAGAAGTCATCCTTCCTCGAGGTGGCCTACCTGCTGCTCAACGGCGAGCTGCCCACCCCGAAGGAGCTCGAGCAGTTCATCCACCTCGTGACGCACCACACGTACGTGCACGAGAACATCAAGACCTTCATGGACGGGTTCCGCTACGACGCGCACCCCATGTCCATGCTGGCCTCCACGGTGGCGGCGCTCTCCGGCTTCTACCCGGACGCCAAGAACACCAAGGACGAGCAGAGCCGCCGCATCCAGATCACCCGGCTCATCGCCAAGATGCCCACCATTGCCGCCTTCTCGTTCCGGCACAGCATGGGCCTGCCCTACATCTACCCGGACAATGATCTGTCCTACGTCGCCAACTTCCTGGCGATGATCCGCCGCATCGGCACGGCCACCTACAAGGTGCACCCGACGCTGGAGCGCGCGCTCGACCTGCTCTTCATCCTCCACGCCGACCACGAGCAGAACTGCTCCACCACCTCGGTGCGCACGGTGGGCTCCTCCGAGGTGGATCCGTACTCGGCGGTGAGCGCGGGCATCGGCGCGCTCTACGGCCCGCTGCACGGCGGCGCCAACGAGGCCGTGCTCCGCATGCTGCGCGAGATCGGCCACGTCTCGAAGATCCCCGACTTCATCAAGGCGGTGAAGAGCGGCGAGGGCGAGAAGAAGCTGATGGGCTTCGGCCACCGCGTCTACAAGTCGTACGACCCGCGCGCCAAGGTCATCAAGCGCGTGGCGGACGAGGTGTTCGACGTGACGGGCAAGAACCCGCTGCTGGACATCGCCGTGGAGCTCGAGCGCATCGCCCTGCAGGACGAGTACTTCGTCAAGCGCAAGCTCTACCCGAACGTGGACTTCTACTCGGGCCTCATCTACGAGGCGATGGGCTTCCCGGTGGAGATGTTCCCCGTCCTCTTCGCCATCCCGCGCACGGTCGGCTGGTGCGCCCAGTGGGAGGAGATGGTGAAGGATCCGGAGCAGAAGATCGCCCGGCCGCGCCAGGTCTACACGGGCTCCAAGCGCCGCGACTACGTCTCCATGGACAAGCGCACCGCCACCAAGTAGTGCCGGCGCGCCAGGCCACGGCCTGAGGCACGAGAGGGGCGAGGGACTTCGGTCCCCCGCCCCTTTTGCTTTCAGGGCCCTCAGCCCGCCTGGGCCTCGGAGGAAGCGCTCTCCGCGTACAGGGACTCGATGTCGGCGGCGTACTTCTTCTCCACGATGCCGCGGCGGACCTTCAGGCTGGGCGTCATCTCCCCCGCGTCGATGGAGAAGTCCTTCGGGAGGATCTTGAAGCGCTTGATCGTCTCGAAGCGGGCCAGCTTCGGGTTGACGTCCCGCTCGATGGCCTGCTCCAGGTACTGGTGCAGCCGCGGCTCGTTGGCCAGCGCGGCCGGCTCCGTGGGCCAGCCCTTCTCCCGGGCCAGCGCCTGCGCGGCCTCCGCGTCCAGCGTCAGCAGCGCCACCAGGTAGTTGCGCCGATCACCAATCACCACGGCCTGGCTCACCGGCGGCACGGCCTTGAGCAGCGTCTCGATGTTGCCGGGCGCCGACTTCTTCCCGCCGGAGGTGACGATGATCTCCTTCTTGCGGCCGGTGATGTGGGCATAGCCCTCGCCGTCCAGCATGCCCACGTCCCCGGTGTGCAGCCACCCATCCTCCAGCAGCTCCGCGGTGGCGTTGGCGTCCTTGTAGTAGCCGTGGCACACGTTGCCGCCGCGCACGAGGATCTCCCCATCCTCGGCGATGCGGACCTCCACGCCCACCATGGGCCGCCCCACGCTGCCCAGCTTGGTGGCCTCCACGGTGTTGATCGTCGCGGGGCCCGTCAGCTCGGACATGCCCCACACCTCGCGGATGACGATGTCGATGGAGGCGAAGAAGTCCAGCACGTCCCGCCCGATGGGCGCCGCGCCCACGGAGAAGTACTCCACCTTGTCGAAGCCGATGCGCTGGTGCAGCGGCGCGAACACCAGGCGCTGGGCCAGCCGGTACTGCGCCTCCAGCGCCAGGGGCACCTTCTCGTGGCGCAGCGCCAGCGTGTGGTAGCGCGTGGCCACGCCGCGCGCCCACGCCAGCACCTTCTGGCGCACCGCCGGCTGCTCCTGCATCCCCTTCTCCGCCTTCGCCTTGAACTTCTCCCACACGCGGGGCACGCCGAAGAAGAAGGTGGGCCGCGCCTCCTTCAGGTTCTCCGGCACCGCCTCGAAGGAGTCCGCGAAGAACACCTGCGCTCCCAGCAGCAGCGGGCCGTGGAGCGACAGCACCTGCTCGGCGATGTGCGATAGCGGCAGATACGAGAGCATCCGCCGCTCCTCGCCGAAGTGCACCGCCTGGACGAGCTTCTCCGCCGTCCACACCAGGTTGTGGTGGGTGAGCATCACCCCCTTGGGGTTTCCCGTCGTCCCCGAGGTGTAGATGAGGGTGGCCAGCCCCTCACTCTTCAGCGCGTTGACGCGCTCCCAGTAGGGCCCCTCGTCCGCGCCGGTGCCCAGCTCCAGCACCTCCGAGTAGCGCAGCACGCCCTCCGGCAGCTTCTCGGGCGGATCCATGACGATGATGTGGCGCAGCCGGGGCAGCCGCTCCCGGAGCGCCATCATCCCGGAGAGGTACTTCTCGTTCTGCACCAGGACGAACTCCGCCTCGGAGTGCTGGAGGATGTACTCGATCTGCTCCGCGCTGCTGGTGGTGTAGATGCCCATGGGCACCCCGCCGAGCGCCATCGCGGCCAGATCCGCCACCAGCCACTCCTCGCGATTGAAGCTCTGGATGGCCAGCACCCCCTGGGGCTTGAAGCCCAGCGAGTGCAGCCCCAGCGCGAACCGGGTGACGCGCTGGGCGTACTCCCGCCAGGAGGTGGGCACATACGTCCTGCCTCGCCGTCTCCAGAGCGCCGGGCGATGTTCGTGCCGCGTGGCCTGCTCGTGGAGCACATGCACCATCGTCTTGGGCTGTTCCATGGAGGCGGCAGGCTACAGAAACCGGGAGGCGGGGACCATGTCATCCGGACCACCTGGAGCGTCTCGGACGTTGACAGGCGACTGGGGGGCTATGTATTCCGCGCAACGACCATGAGCATCGACTTCACCTGTCAGAAGTGCGAGGCGAGCTTCGAGCTGGACGCGCAGGATCTCATCGAGGGGACGGAGAAGCTGGTCTGCCCTCACTGCGACGCGAAGGCCCCCGCCAACCTCTCCGAGGACTTCGTCGCGGCGCTCACGGAGATGCGCGCTCAGATCGCCGTCATGAGCAAGAAGTTCTCCGTCAGCATGACGCTCGAATCCGAGGATCTCGAGGACGAGCTCGAGGACGAGGAGGAGGACGACGAGGAGGAGGAGTCCGAGGAGGATGATGACGAGCTCGACTTCGACGAGGACGAGGACGTCGAGGACGACGAGGACTACGACGAGGACGAGGACGACGAGCGCTAGAGCGCCGTGCCTGCCTGCCTGCCCTCCGTCCCAGTTGGCTGACTGACAGGCCGTAGAGCGACCGGGCACGTTTCGTGCCCTCGCCGTCGGGGACGCGGTGCGTACGTTTGGAGTGTGAAAACACCCAACCGCGCCAGTCTGTTTCTCGCTCCCATCTCCGCCGTGGTGCTGGCGCTGGTGGGCCTGTTATTCCTTCCCGCATTCTCCGCCCAACCGGCGCATGCCGCACCGCCGCCCCTGACTGGCGCGGAGCCCTGCATCACCGAGGAGGGCGGCGATCCCGCCGCGTGCAAGGAGCTCGTCGAGCTCGTGGTTCGTGACGTGGTGCCCCTGGAGGAGGCCCAGACGCACGCCGTGGTGCTCTCCACGGAGGACGGCCAGATCGTCCTGCCCGTCTTCGTGGACGAGGCGGCGGCCGTGGCCATCGCCTTCCGCCTGGCTCACATGGAGCCCCCGCAGCCGCTCGCCCAGGATCTGCTGGACGACGTGGTCGTCAAGCTGGGCGCGCACGTGACGGAGGTCCGCATCGACGACCTGCGAGGCGACATCTACACCGGCCGCGTGTTCCTCCAGCAGGGCAAGAAGCGCCTGGAGCTGGATGCGCGCCCGGCGGACTCCATCGCCATGGCGCTGGACGGTAAGGCCCGCATCCGCGTCACGCGCAAGGTGCTCTCGCAGGCCGGCATCAACCGCGACGACATCGACTCGCTGCACGGGGACCAGGGCCCTGGCGTCGGCGGCAGCGGCCCGGTCGAGCCCGAGCTCGAGCCTGTGCCCATGGGGCATCCCCCCATCAAGAGCAAGGAGATCAGCCTCTAAACAGCCCGCTTCACCCGAGCGGCGCGACACACGAAAGCCCGGCCCCCCCTCCCAGGGAAGCCGGGCTTTCTTTTTCCTTCAAAGACGTGACACGTGTAGCCACGCGCAGACCGCATTCCCGTGGCGCCCGCGTGAGGCGAACATTCGCCTCCCGCGATCCTGGCTGTCAAGGGACCCTCCCCCCGCCTAGGATGCGGCGCCCATGCACAAGGCGAAAATCATCTGCACGCTGGGCCCCTCGTCGGATACGCCGGAAGTCATCGAAGGGCTCATCCGGGTGGGCATGAACGTGGCCCGTCTCAACTTCTCGCACGGGACGCACGAGGAGCATCGGCGCCGGGTGAACACGATCCGCAAGGTCTCCCGCAAGCTCGGGCTCCCCGTGGCCATCCTCCAGGACGTGCAGGGGCCGAAGATCCGCCTGGGCAGGTTCGAGGGCGGGCAGCTCATCGTGAAGACCGGGCAGACCGTCACCGTCACCACGCGCGCCGTGCTGGGCCAGGGGACGATCATCCCGACGCCGATCCGCTCGCTGCCGAAGGATGTGGAGCGGGGGGACGCCATCCTGCTGGACGACGGGCGCGTGCGCCTGCGGGTGCTGCGGGTGGCGGGCCGGGACGTCACCGCGAAGGTGGAGGTGGGCGGGCTGCTGAAGGACCACAAGGGCCTCAACCTGCCCGGGGCCGCCATCTCGGTGCCCACCATCACGGAGAAGGACGCGGTGGACCTGGCGTTCGGCCAGGAGGTCGGCGTGGACTACGTGGCCCTGTCCTTCGTGCGCACGGCGGACGACATCAAGCAGGCCCGCGAGCACGTGGCGAAGCTGAACACGCCGCTCATCGCGAAGATCGAGAAGCCGCAGGCGGTGGCGAACCTGGAGGCCATCGCGGCGGTGGCGGACGGGGTGATGATCGCCCGGGGCGATCTGGGCGTGGAGATGCCCCTGGAGCAGCTGCCAGGCATCCAGAAGAAGGCGGTGGCCGAGGTCAACCGCATGGGTGGCCTGGTCATCGTGGCCACCGAGATGCTGGAGAGCATGGTGGGCAACCCCCGCCCCACGCGCGCCGAGGTGTCCGACGTGGCCAACGCCATCCTGGACGGCGCGGACGCGGTCATGCTCTCGGGAGAGACGGCCGCGGGCCGCTACCCGATCGACTCGGCGGCCACCATGGCGCGCATCGTGGAGGAGACCGAGCGCGGCGTGGGCGCGCGCCTGCGTCCCCCGCGGATCCCCGAGCGCCGGGATGACCTGTCCACGGGCGTGGCGGCGGCGGCGGTGGCGGCGGCCGAGCAGCTCGGCATCGACACGATCGTCACCTACACCGAGCGCGGCCACACCGCGCGGCTGGTGGCGGAGTTCCGCCCCCGGGCCCAGATCATCGGCCTGACGCCCAACCCGGAGACGGTGAACCGGATGGCGCTCTACTGGGGTGTGAAGGGGATACAGGTGGGGCGGCTGCAGAGCACCGACGCGATGCTCAAGCAGGTGCGCCGGCTGTGCCGTGAAGACGGGCTGTGCAAGGTGGGTCAGCCCGTGGTGATCGTCGCGGGCGTGCCGCTCAACGAGCCCGGGCGGACGAACATGATGACCATCCACCGCATCTGAGCGTCACAGCGTCTTGTTCTGGAAGTCGTAGAGCTTCTCGACGGAGATCTGCCGGTAGCGCTCGACCTTGAGCGCTCGCATGGCGCAGTCCCAGACCAGCTCCTTGGCGGGCCGATCCGGCTCCTTCTTCTTGCGGCGCTTCACCTCGGCCTTGATGGCCTTCACCGCCACCTTCGGGTGGTAGCAGAAGGCCGCCGAGAACAGCAGGTGCCCGCCGAAGGGGATCAGCCGGGCCTCGATGACGTCGCCTGCCTCCAGGCCGGCGATGTTGCGCCGCTCAGTGACGTCGAAGTCCTTGCCGGAGAACAGCTCGCGCAGGCGGATGACGCCCTTGCCCAGCTTGCGGACCTCGAACAGCCCGTGGACCGTCTCGGTGAAGCTGCGGAAGGCGTTGGCCTCCTCGGGCGGCGCGGCCTGCAGCCGCTGCTCGTACAGCTCCACGGCGGGCGTCTTCCCCGTCAGCGGCGAGACGCGATCGTAGAGGTAGTAGTCCAGGAAGGACGCCATCCGGAGCTCGAAGATCTTGTCGTCCTCGAACACCTCGCCCGTGAGGCGGAAGTACTCCGCCTTCGCCTCGAGGAGGTCCGGCTTGCGGGACTCCTGGCTCCCGAAGGCGGTGAGCTGGTCCAGATAGGGCTGATACGAGAGCGGCGAGGCTGAAGGAGCGTCCATGGGGCGCGGAGATCCTACTCTGCCATCAGTCGGGCGAAACGCTTGAACAGATAGCGCGCGTCGTGCGGACCGGGCGAGGACTCAGGGTGGTACTGGACGCTGAAGGCCCGGGCGTCGGGGATGGACAAACCCTCGACGGTGCCATCGTTCAGGTTGATGTGGGTGACCACGGCGCCGCCCTTGAGGCTGGCGTCATCCACGGCGAAGCCGTGGTTCTGCGCGGTGATCTCCACCTTCCCGGTTGTCAGATCCTTCACGGGTTGGTTGGCGCCACGGTGGCCGAACTTCATCTTGTAGGTGCGCCCACCCAGCGCGAGCGCGAGGATCTGGTGGCCCAGGCAGATGCCGAACACCGGCACCTTGCCCAGCAGCTTGGCCACCGTCTTGTCCGCGCCCTTCACCGCGGCGGGATCTCCGGGGCCGTTGGCCAGGAAGACGCCGTGCGGCTTGCGCGCGAGCACCTCCTCGGCCGGGGTGTGGGCGGGCACCACCGTCACCCGCATGCCCTCGTCCACCAGGAACTGGAGCATGGAGCGCTTGAGGCCGTAGTCGTAGGCCACCACGTCGAAGCGCAGCTCCGGCGCGGCGCGCGGCGGGCCGCCGAACACGTCCGGAGACGGCGTGGTGAAGGTGTACGGCTCCTTGGTGGAGACGCCGGTGGCCAGGTCCAGGCCCTCCATGCCGGGCGCGTTCTTCGCGCGCTCCACGAGCGCCGCCGGGGAGTGGTTCTCCGACGAGATGACGCCCATCTGCGCGCCGTGCGTGCGCAGGTGCCGCACCAGCCGCCGGGTGTCCAGGCCCTGGATGCCCGCCACGCCGTGGCGCTTCAGGTACTCATCCAGCGGCGCCTTGGAGCGCCAGTTGGAGGGCTGCTCCGTGTTGGAGCGCACCACCATGCCCACCGCGTGCGGGCGGAAGGACTCCTCGTCCTCGGGCGTGGTCCCCACGTTCCCCATCTCGGGGTAGGCCATGGTGACGATCTGCCCCACGTAGGAGGGATCCGTGAGGATCTCCTGGTAGCCGAACATGGAGGTGTTGAAGACCACCTCGCCAACCATCTCTCCGGTGGCGCCAAAAGAGCGCCCCTCGAAGATGGTGCCATCCGCCAATGCGAGCACCGCCCGCTTCATCACCGGGCCTCCTGGATCTGACCGTTCGAGAACACGAGCCGCCCGCCCACCCACGTCTGCGTGACGCAGCCCTTGAGCAGACGGCCATTGAAGGGGGTATTCCGGCTCTTGGAGAAGAACCGCTCCGCGTCCACCGCCCACTCCGCCGCCGGGTCGACGAGCGTGACGTCCGCTGGGGCCCCGACCGCCAGGTGGCCGCCCGGCAGGCCGAACGCCCTCGCCGGCCCGTGCGTCAGCAGCTCCACGGCCTTGCTGGGGCTGAGCACGCCGTCGTGCACCAGGGCCAGCGTCAGGCCGAGCGCCGTCTCCAGGCCGACCACGCCGTTGATGCCCTTCTCGAACTCCACCTGCTTGTCGAGCACCCCGTGCGGGGCGTGGTCGGTGGCGATGGCGTCGATCGTGCCGTCGGCCAGGGCCTCGCGCAGCGCCTCCACGTCGCGGCGCAGGCGCAGCGGCGGGTTCATCTTGGCGTGGGTGTCGTACTGGCCCACCGCCGTGTCATCGAGCGTGAAGTGGTGCGGGGTGGCCTCGGCGGTGACGTTGAGGCCGCGCCGCTTCGCCTCGCGGACCATGCGCACGCTGCCCTCGCAGGAGATGTGGGCGATGTGCAGGCGCCCGCCCGTCTCCTCCAGCAGCACCAGATCCCGCGCCACCATGGCCACCTCGGCCGAGGGCGGGATGGGCAGCAGCCCGAGCCGCGTGGCGGTGGGCCCCTCCGTCATCGCGCCCTTGCCGGAGAGCGTGAGGTCCTCCTCGTGGACCATGACGGGGATGTCGAAGAGCGTGGCGTACTGGAGCGAGCGCCGCATCAGCGAGGCGTTCATCACCGGGCGGCCGTCGTCGGTGATGCAGACGCAGCCGGCGGAGACCAGCTCGCCCATCTCCGCCAGCTCCTCGCCCTTGAGGCCCTTGGTGATGGCCCCCGCGGGGTAGACGTGGCAGAGCCGGGCCGCCCGGGCGCGCGAGAGCACCAGCTCCGTCACCAGCGCGCTGTCGTTGACGAGCTTGGTGTTGGGCATGGCCACCACGGCGGTGAAGCCGCCCGCCACGGCCGCGCGGCACCCGGTGAGGATGGTCTCCTTGCCCTCCTCGCCCGGCTCGCGCAGGTGCACGTGCAGATCGATGAAGCCTGGCAGCACCCACCTGCCCTGGGCGTCCACCACCTCGGCGCCGGACACCTGGAGCGGCGCCTCGGACACCTCCGCCACCTTCCCGTCCCGGACGAGGACGTCCCGCACACCGTCGATGCCATGGCGCGGATCGATGACCCGACCGCGACGGAAGAGCACCAGGCCGCTCACGAGCACACCTCCAGGATGGCCCGGCGCACGGCGACCCCGTTGGCCACCTGCTCCAGGATGACGCTGCGCGCCCCGTCCGCCACCGCCGGAGCCAGCTCCACGCCGCGGTTGATGGGCCCGGGGTGCATGACGAGCGCGTCGGGCTTCATCTTCTCGGCGCGCGCGGCGGTGAGGCCGAAGAGGCGGGCGAACTCGCGCGTGGAGGGGAAGAAGGACTCCGTCTGGCGCTCGAGCTGGAGCCGCAGGCACATCACCGCGTCCGCGTGGGGCAGCGCCGCGTCCAGCTTCGTCGTCACCTCCGCGCCCAGCTCCTTCAGGCCCACGGGCAGCAGCGTGGGCGGGCCGCACACCACCACCCGGGCCCCGAGCGCCCTCAGGCACAGGATGTTCGAGCGCGCCACGCGGCTGTGGAGGATGTCTCCGACGATGAGCACCGTGCGCCCGTCCAGCGGCCCCCAGTGCCGCCGCAGCGTGAAGGCGTCCAGCAGGGCCTGCGAGGGGTGCTCGTGGGTGCCATCCCCGGCGTTGATGACGGCGCAGCGCACGTGCCGCGCCACCAGGTGGGGCGCGCCCGAGGAGCGGTGACGGATGACGAGCGCCACCGGGCCCGTGGCCTCGATGTTGCGCACCGTGTCCAGCAGCGTCTCCCCCTTGGACACCGAGGAGCCCTGCGCCGTCCAGTTGAGCACCTGGGCGCCCAGCGTCTTGGCGGCCATCTCGAAGGAGGTGCGGGTGCGGGTGGAGTCCTCGAAGAAGAGGTTGGCCACCACCTTCCCCTGGAGCACCGGGGTGCTGGCCGAGCCCCCTGGAAGGTGGGCCTCGGCCCGATCGAGCAACGTCTCGATCTCCTCTCGCCGCCAGCCGTCGATTCCGAGCAGGTGTCGCATAGAGCCGGGTCGCGCCCTAGCAGCGCCACCCTGGAGCGTCAAGCGTCAGGGGGGCCATCACCGCACGGGCTCGAAGAACCGGTCCAGCCGCAGGCCGGTTCCGTCGAAGAAGCCACTGAACAGGCCGCCATATCCCAGGGACAGCCACACCACCATCGCCTTGCCCTTGATGTGGCCAATCGGCACATAGGCCGCGGGGTGCCCCTGGCCGATGAAGCCGACGCGGCTGTCGGAGCTGTTGTCCCGGTTGTCGCCCATGACGAAGACGTGGCCCTCGGGGACGAAGAAGGGGCCCTCGGAGCGCGGGCCGCGCGGGTACGGAGACTGGAGCACCGCGTGGTTCACGCTGTCCAGGTTCTCCCGGTAGTACATCACCTGATCGTCGGTCCACTCCCCGTTTTCCATGTTGCGGACGATGAAGTCCTTGGCGACGAGCGTGCGGTCCTGCAGCTCCCCGTTGACGTAGACCTTCTCGTTGACGACGTCGACGCGGTCCCCGGCGATGCCGACGATGCGCTTGATGAAGTCCTTGTCCGTCTCCACGGGGTTGTTGAAGACGATCACGTCCCCGCGAGCCGGCGCCCGGACGATCTGGAACGGCACCACGTTCATGAACGGGATGCGCACCCCGTAGATGAACTTGTTGACGAAGACCTGGTCGCCGATCTCCAGCGTAGGGAGCATGGAGCCAGAGGGGATGCGGTACGGCTCGATGAAGATGGTGCGGATGAGCAGCGCGATGGCCAGCGCCTTGGTGAAGCCGGAGACCGTCTCCCAGCCGGACTGCTTGCGCCAGGCGCCCAGGAGCTCCTCGTGGAGCTTGTCGAGCGCCCTCACCTCCTTGTCCAGCCGGGCCACGTCCGCGGCCAGCGAGGCATCCTCCACGCGCAGGGCCTGCTCGGCGATGCGCTCGGCGGCGTTGGCCGGGAGCTTGTCGGGCACGCGCTTGAAGATGCGCTCGGCCTCGTGGAACAGCTCGCGCGCCTCGTGGCGGAGCTTGCGCAGCGCCTGCTCGCGCTTGGAGACCAGCCGCCACACCAGCAGCGCCACCCAGGCGAAGAACATGGCCGCGCCGAAGAACTGCATGGCGGGCTTGGCCCAGGAGGCGGAGGCCGGCAGGTTCTCGATGACGAACAGGTACGGGATGAAGACGATGCCGACGAGCGTCAGTGGCGCCCAGAGGCTGGTGAGGAGCTGCCGCCAGACCAGCAGCCGCCGGGCCCGGAGCTGCTCCGGGGTGCGGCGGGCATCGATCGCCTCTCCCAGCTTCAACGGCGTGGTCGCGGCGGTCATCTACTCCTCCGTCTTGAGCACCGCCAGGAAGGCCTCCTGGGGGATCTCCACCGAGCCGACCTGCTTCATGCGCTTCTTGCCCTCCTTCTGCTTCTCGAGCAGCTTGCGCTTGCGGCTGATGTCACCACCGTAGCACTTGGCGAGCACGTTCTTGCGCATGGCGGAGATCGTCTCTCGGGCGATGATCTTCGCGCCGATGGCCGCCTGGATGGCCACCTCGTACATCTGCTTGGGGATGACTTCCTTGAGCTTCTCGCACACCTCGCGGCCGCGCAGGTAGGCGCGCTCGCGGTGGACGATCACGCTCAGGGCGTCCACCGGCTCGCCGTTGATGAGGATGTCCAGCCGCGCCAGATCGGCCTCCACGTAGCCGGCCAGCTCGTAGTCGAGGCTGGCGTAGCCGCGCGACACGCTCTTGAGCTTGTCGAAGAAGTCGAAGACCACCTCGGCCAGCGGCATCTCGTACGTCACCTGCACGCGCTGGCCGCTGGAGCCCAGGTACTTCATGTCCTTCTGCACGCCGCGCCGGTCCTGGCACAGCTTGAGGATGGCGCCCAGGTGCTCGTTGGGCACGTGGATGTGGCAGGTGAGGATGGGCTCCTCGAACTTCTCGATGTTCTGCACCGGCGGCAGCTTGGCCGGGTTGTCGATGAGGAGCGTCTCCCCCTTGCTGGTGGTGATGCGGTACACCACCGAGGGCGCCGTGGTGATGAGGTTGAGGTTGTACTCGCGCTCCAGCCGCTCCTGGACGATCTCCATGTGGAGCAGGCCCAGGTAGCCGCAGCGGAACCCGAAGCCCAGCGCCGTGGAGGACTCGGGCTCGTAGGTGAAGGCCGAGTCGTTCAGCGTGAGCTTGGCCAGCGCGTCGCGCAGGTTCTCGTACTCCGCGGAGTCCACCGGGAAGATGCCGCTGAACACCATGGGCTTGACTTCCTTGAAGCCCGGGAAGGGAGCGTCCGTGGGGCGCGCCTCCTCGGTGACGGTGTCACCCACCTTGGCGTCCTGCAGCTCCTTGACGTTGGCCACCAGCACGCCCACCTCGCCGGCCATCAGCTGCGGCACCGGCCGGGAGAACGGGCTGAACACGCCCAGCTCCTGCACCTCGAAGACCTTGTTGTTGCTCCACAGCTTGATCTTCTGCTTGAGCTTGAGCGTGCCCTCCAGCACGCGCACCAGCGTCACCACGCCGCGGTAGTTGTCATACCAGCTGTCGAAGATGAGGGCCCTGAGCGGCGCGGACGGCTCACCCTTGGGCGGCGGCACGCGCTGGACGACCGCCTCGAGGATGTCCTGGATGCCGATGCCCTCCTTGGCGGAGGCCGGCACGGCCACGGAGGCGTCGATGCCGATCACGTCCTCGATCTCGTCCCGGGTGCGCTGCACGTCCGCGCTCGGCAGGTCGATCTTGTTGATGACCGGGATGATCTCCAGGTTGTGGTCCAGCGCCATGTAGACGTTGGCCAGCGTCTGCGCCTCGACGCCCTGGCTGGCATCCACCACGAGCAGGCAGCCCTCGCACGCGGCCAGCGAGCGGCTGACCTCGTAGGCGAAGTCCACGTGTCCCGGGGTGTCGATGAGGTTGAGGACGTACTGCTTGCCGTCCTTGGCCGTGTAGCTCATGCGAACGGACTGGGCCTTGATGGTGATGCCCCGTTCGCGCTCGATGTCCATGTTGTCCAGGAACTGGGCCTGGGCCTCGCGCTTGGTCAGCGTCCCGGTCTTCTCGAGGAGACGGTCCGCCAGCGTCGACTTGCCATGGTCGATATGGGCGATGATGCAGAAGTTGCGAATATGGGCGTTCTCGGCCGGCATGGATTCAGGGCTCTTCGCAGGACGTCAAAGCGCGCGTGAGTAACACCGAACCCGTTGAAAATCCATGCATCCGCGCGTCCGCTGACCAGCCTCCCGGTCAGCGGCGTGCCTGTCCTGTCGGGCACTTAGCCCGATACCCCGTCCGGCCGGCGCCCTAGCCGTGGGCGCGGGCGGGCTCGCGGGCCTTGGCGCGGAAGAACTCCACCGTCTTGCGCAGCCCGTCGGCCACGCCCACGCTCGGCTGCCAGCCGAGCACCTTCTGCGCCAGCGCCGGGTTGATGCAGGAGCGGCGCTGCTCGCCCGGCTTGCCCGGAGCGTGGGTGACCGGGAGGGTGGAGCCAGCGGCCTCGGCCAGCAGGGCGTAGAGGCGGTTGATGTCCGTCTCGATGCCGGTGCCGATGTTGACGGCGCCCACGTAGTCCTTCTCGAAGGCCAGCAGGTTGGCCCGAGCCACGTCCGGCCCGAAGACGAAGTCGCGCGTCTGCCCGCCGTCTCCGTAGATGGTGCACTCGCGGCCAGCCACCAGGCGTTGGGCGAAGATGGCCACCACGCCGGCCTCGCCGTGCGGGTTCTGCCGGGGGCCGTAGACGTTGGCGTAGCGCAGGGCCACGTAGTCCAGGCCGTACTGGGCCTTGTAGTAGCCCAGGTAGAGCTCACCCGAGGCCTTGGAGACGCCGTACGGGGACACCGGCCGCGTCGGGTGGGACTCGGGCGCGGGGAAGACGTCCTGCTCGCCGTAGATGGCGCCACCGGTGGAGCTGAAGATGACCTTCTTCACCCCGGCGACGCGCGCGGCCTCCAGCAGGTTGAGCATGCCCAGGATGTTGGCCTCCGCGTCGAAGCGCGGGTCCTCCACGCTGCGCCGCACATCCATCTGCGCGGCCAGGTGGCACATCACCTGCGGACGCTCGGAGCGGATGAGCTCCGCGGCCTCGGGGCTGCGGATGTCCAGCACCGCCAGCCGCACGCGGGGATCCAGGTTCTCCCGTCGACCACTCGACAGGTTGTCGAGCGCAATCACCTCGTGCCCCGCGCGCAGGAACTCATCGCACACGTGGGATCCGATGAAGCCTGCCCCTCCCGTCACCAGCACTTTCACGCTGACGCTCCCGCCACCGCCCGTGGCTCGCGAAAAATTCAGAAGTGCCGGCAACTTAAGAAGCGGTTCAGGTCCGGGCAACGGCGCGGAAGTAGGAAATGGTCTCCCGCAGACCTTCCTCCAGGGGCACCTTCGGCTCCCAGCCCAGCAGCGTGCGGGCCCGGGTGATGTCCGGCTGGCGCTGCTTGGGATCGTTCTGAGGCAGGGGGTGGTAGACGATCTTCCCTCCCCCACCGGCGGCGGCGCGCACCGCCTCGGCGAACTGGAGGATGGTCATCTCCCGGGGGTTGCCGATGTTCACCGGATCCGTCACGTCGGACAGCGCCAGCCGCACCAGCCCGTCCACCAGATCCTTCACGTAGCAGAACGAGCGCGTCTGCTTGCCATCTCCGAAGACGGAGAAGTCCTCGCCGCGCAGGGCCTGGCCCACGAAGGCCGGCACCACGCGGCCGTCGTTCAGGCGCATCCGCGGCCCGTAGGTGTTGAAGATGCGGACGATGCGCGTCTTCACCCCGCGCACGCGCGCGTAGGCGGAGGTGATGGCCTCCGCGTAGCGCTTGGCCTCGTCGTACACCGCGCGCGGCCCGATGGGGTTGACGTTGCCGTAGTAGCCCTCGTGCTGCGGGTGGACGAGCGGATCGCCGTACACCTCGGAGGTGGAGGCCTGGAGGAACACCGCGCCCCTGGCCTCGGCCAGCTTCAGCGCGTTCTCCGTGCCCAGCGAGCCCACCCGGAGCGTCTCCAGCGGCAATTGCGCGTAGTCGATGGGCGAGGCCGGAGAGGCCATGTTGAAGACGAAGTCCACGGGCCCCGGCACGGAGAGCCCCTCCACGATGTCCTGCTTCTGGAACTCGAACCCGGGCCGACCGCGCAGCGTCCGCAGGTTCTCCTCCGTGCCCGTGAGGAAGTTGTCCACCGCCACCACGGCGGCGCCGTCGTCCAGCAGCCGCTCGCAGAGATGGGAGCCCACGAAGCCCGCTCCGCCGAGCACCGCCGCCCGCTTGCCTCGCATGGACGTCATGCGCACCTCACTCAGTGAGCTCGTCGAACGTGGCCTGGCCGGGCAGCTGCGCCTTGTACTTGTCGAGCACCAGATCGATCCCCTGCCGGATGTACTCGGCCACGGGCACCTTGGTCTTCTGGTTCAGCGCCTTGAGGCGCTCGTTCTGCTCAGGGGTGATGTAGATGGTGGTGCTGATCTTCTTTCGGGCCATGGCGATATGTGAAACTATATGGAATGACGTGGCCCGTGAAGGAACTGGCCGCGCCCGTCATGGGCGCGTCGCTCGATCTCTCCGGGAGCAGGCATGTCTTCAATGAAATCATGTGCTTACGCGGGGCTCTTCGCACTCGCGGTGCTGGTGGGTTGTTCGGGCGACAAGGCGGGAAAACGGCCCGTCCCCCTGCCTGAGCCCATCGGCAACCAGCCCTCCGAGCGCGAGCCGATCCGGCCCCAGCGCGCCAAGAACGAGAAGGTGCAGGAGCTGGATCTCAACCGGGACTACAAGCCGGACGTGTGGACGTACACGGTGGAGGGCAAGGGCCCGGACGGGCAGCCGCGCGATCTCAAGGTGCGCAAGGAGATCGACTTCAACGGGGACGGCCGCATCGACATCACCCAGTACTTCGACGAGCGCGAGGAGAAGGCGCGCGAGGTGATGGATCAGGACTTCGACGGGAAGGTCGACTCGATCCTGCTCTTCGAGAAGGGAGTGAACGTGCGCACCGAGCGGGACGTGGACGGCAACGGGCGCACGGACGTGTGGCTGTACTACGAGAAGGGAAAGCTGGCGCGCAAGGAGCGCGACACCAACGGCGACGGCAAGGTGGACAACTGGGAGTACTGGGAGAACGGCCAGGTGGACCGGATTGGCGACGATCTGGACAGCGACGGCAACGTCGACCGGTGGACCAAGAACCCGAACTCCCAGTAGGCCCGGGGGCTACGCCTTGCTGGTGCCGGCGCGGCCGTAGGAGTCCTCGAGCCGCACCACGTCATCGAGCTCGGGGGTGCTGACCTCGAGGATGTCGCAGTCGGTGAGGGCCACCATGCGGTGCTTGGTGAGCGGCTTGATGTGGTAGCTCTCGCCGGGGTTCATCACCTTCTCGATGAGCCCCTGGCCCTCGTCGACGACGAAGAGCAGCTTGCCGCTCTGGACGTGGATCGTCTCGTCCTTCTTGTTGTGGTACTGCAGGCTGAGCTTGTGCCCCTGCTTCACGTGCAGGAGCTTGCCCACGTAGCGCTCGGTGTGAGCCCAGATGAGTTCATGGCCCCAGGGCTTCTCCACCCGCCTCGTCGCCGTCATGTCGCTTCCCGTTCTTCCTGCCCCGCTCTAGTTCGTACCGGCCACGAACGCGTTGAGCTGGGTCTCGCGCTTGAAATCCGTCAGATACCGCGTGGCCGCGTCCTTGGTGGGGAAGCTCCCCATGCGGACGCGATACCAGGTGCCCTTGTTGGGAACCTCGGCGGCGACGATATACGGGGCATAGCCCCGGTCGCGCAACCGGGCGGCGAAGCGATCGGCCTCCTCCCGGGTCTGGAAGGCGGAGAGCTGGAGCGTGAAGGCGCCGCCGGGAGCGGCCTCGGTGGGGCGCTGGGTGGCGCGAGCGATGGCCTCCTTCAGGCCACCACCGGCCGGAGTGGCCGTGCGGGTGGGGACCGTCTCCTCGGCGACCGGGCCCGGAGCGGGCTTCGGCGTGGCCACGGCCGCGGGCGCGGACGGGGGCGTGGCCTTCTCGGAGGGAGCGGCAGCGGCAGGCTGGGAGCGCTTCGCACCGGCCAGCGCGGCCAGCTCCTCGTCGGCGGGGCTGAGGCCCGTGGCCGGGTTCTCGGCGGCAGGCTCCGCGGGCTTCTCGGCGGGAGCGGCCGGGGCGGGCTTCGCAGCCGGGGTGGCGGCGGCGGTGGTCGTGGGCTTGGGCGCCGGGGTGGCGGCGGCGGTGGCGGCCGGGGCGGGCTTCGGGGCCGCGGGCTTCGCGGGCTTCGGCTCGGCCGCGGAGGGCTCGGCGGCCTTGCGGGTCAGCTCGTCCTGGAAGGTGAGCGGCGGCTCCTTCTGGACCTCCTGGAGCGCCTGGGCATTGGCATCGAGCGCCGAGAGCAGATCCGGCGCCTCGGAGGCCTGGGCGTTGCCGGCGAGCTTCTTGCCCACGACGACGCCGAGCACGAAGACGGCACCCATCACGACAATCCCCGCGATCAGCAAGCTGACGATCTGCCGGTTGTCGAGGGAGACGTCGAACTTCTCCTTCATCCGATGAGCATCCCGCATGGTCGTGGCGTTCCTCGTGCGCTGGCGATGCGGCCGGACTCATTCCGTGTTGCGGCCTGTAGCGCCAACGCTCCGGAAGGTACGCCCCCCCTCCGGGTCGGTCAAATTCGCGGAGCCACCCCACCTCCGGCGCCTGGGTGCGAGGCGAGCGCCGACGTTCCCAGCAGGGAGGAGGAAGGCAGCCGGAGCGGGACGTGAGGGCCGGGCTCCGCCAGCGGCCGCGCGCGGTTGATGCGCTCACGCAGCTCCTTGCCCGCGGCGAACGACACGGCGACCCGGCGTGGGAGCGCCACGGGAGCGCCCGTCTTGGGGTTGCGACCGATGCGGGCGGGGCGGGACTTCACCACGAAGCAGCCGAACCCGCGCAGCTCGATGCGCTCTCCGGCCTTCAGCGCCTGGGTGAGCTGCTCGAGGATGGCGTTGACGGTGGCCTCGATCTGCCGGGGATGGAGGTGGGGTGCCTTCTCCGCGATGCGTGCGATCAGCTGGCTCTTGGTCATGTCCGCCCACTCTACAGTCGAGGGGTGACACGAACCGGAAGCCGCCTGGAGCGGATCAGCGGAAGCGCAGATCCACGGGGCCTTCGAGCTCCAGCTCGTTGCCCGCGCCGGTGTGGATCGTCACCTCGGCGCCCTTGGGGAGGATCAGCCGCACCGTGCGCCCCATGGGGATCTCGCGGTCCTCGAGCAGCACCGCCGTGGCGAGATCATCGGTCTCGGCGACGGCGAAGCCATCGGTCACCTCGACGACGAGTCCCCCCTCCCCCAGGTGTCCGGCGTGGATGTACGGCACCTTGGGACGGAAGGGAGGCGCGGGCAGCGGCTTGGAAGGCCCATCGGGTCGAGGGCCTCCGGTGAGCTTGTCCATTCCGTTGGGTGTGAAGAAGGCCTTGAAGTAGTCGGCCGTGGTGAGCTCGGTGTCCGCCGTGGGCGGGGTGAACGCGACGTTGGTGTAGCGCGCCGCCACGAGCCGCTGCGCGGGGGGGACTTCCTGGATGACGCCCTCCGTCCACCGCCGGGTGGGGATGTTGGAGCCGAGCAGCTTCGCCTCGTCCACATCCCCCACGTCGAACTCGTCCCCGCTGTCGAGGAAGCGCATACCACCGCCGAAGTACTCCAGGAGCGCGGGGCCGGTGGCGATGATGTGCTCATCGGCGCGCAGGTGGGAGCCCACGGCGATGGGCAGCTTGTCCTTCTCCGTCACGCGCAGCACCGGAGCGCCGGCGGCGTGCAGTCCCGCGAGGGGCTTGTCCGAGGGCTTCTTGCAGCCCCCGGCGAGGGCGAGCACCGCGATCACGAGAATGCCTGGGCGACGCGCCATGCTCACCTCTCCTGCCCGGTCAGACGATCCAGCCTCCGCCGAGCACGCGGTCCCGATCGTAGACCACGGCGGCCTGTCCTGGCGTCACCGCTCGCGCCGGCTCGTCGAGCTTCACGGAGACCAGCCCGTGGGGGGAGATCTCCACGCGCCCGGGAGCGCCCGCGTGGCGGTGGCGGATGCGAACCTCGACGGGCTGGTCCGCCGGCGGCGGTGCATCCACCCAGTGCGGCTGAAGCAGCCCGAACGAGTCTCGCCCCACGGCGGTGGCGGAGCCGACGACGACGCGGTTCGTCTCGGGCTCGATGCGCTGGACGTAGCGGACCTCTCCGCCTCCGAGGTTCAGCCCGCGCCGCTGGCCGACGGTGAAGCGGTGGATACCGCCGTGGGTGCCGAGCACCTGGCCCTCGGTGTCGACGATCTCACCTGCGGGCTGGGGCCCGGCCACCTTCTCCACGAAGCCCGCGTAGTCGCCATCCGGCACGAAGCAGATCTCCATGCTCTCCGGCTTCTGGCTGGTGGGCAGGTGGTGGCGCTCGGCCACGGCGCGGACCTCGGCCTTGGTCATGTCTCCGACGGGGAAGAGGATGTCGCGCAGCTCGCTCTGGCCGAGCGTGAAGAGGAAGTAGCTCTGGTCCTTGGCGAGATCCCGCGCGCGGCGCAGGACGTAGCGATCGTCCTGCTGCTCGACGCGGGCGTAGTGGCCGGTGGCGAGCCGGGCGCCCAGCGCGCGGGCCCGCTTGAGCAGGAAGTTGAACTTCACGTCCCGGTTGCAGGCCACGCAGGGGATGGGCGTGCGGCCGCCGAGGTAGGACTGGACGAAGGGGCTGATGACGCGGTCCTTGAAGATCTCCTCGGCGTTGGCCACGTAGAAGGGAATGCCGAGCGTCTGGGCGACGGCCCGCGCGTCATCGATGTCATCGGGGCTGCAGCAGCTGCCACACTGGGCCTTGCCCTCGTAGGACCAGACCCGCAGGGTGATGCCGATCACCTCGTGACCCTGCTCCTTGAGGAGCGCGGCGGCAGCCGAGGAGTCCACCCCACCGCTCATGGCAACGACGACTCGCATGACATCCTTCCTACACACCCACAGGCTGGGACGAGGGTTTAGCGCCCCTGTGCTCCACCGGGAAGTGGGGAACTCTGGGTCCTCATTCCCCGGACGGGTTCAGCGCCCCTTCCCTGCCTGCCAGGTTCGCAGCAGTTCCTTCAGCTTCTCGGGCTGGTTGAGAGCAGGCTCATCGAGCACGGTCTCGACGAGGTACCGGGTGGCCTCGCCCACGATGGGAGAGGGCCCGACGCCGAGGGTGGCCATGATGTCCCCGCCCGTGAGCGCCAGTTCCTTCGCGCTGAGCGGGGGCTTCGCGGCGGCCAGGGCGCGCAGCCGGTCCTGGAGCTTCAGGAAGTCCGGGAGGCGATCGGGTGCGCGGACCTGGATGCGGGCATGGGCGACCGCGAGCAAGGGCTCGAGCTGCCCGAGCCCTACCCGGGCGAGCAGGCGTCGGAGCGCCGGATCCGCGTCCGCGAAGCGCTTCTCGAGGGCCGCGTGCTCGACGAGGAGCCCCATCAGGTCGGCGACCTTGTTGGGGAACTTGAGCCGCATGCCGATGTCCCGGGCCTGGGGGCCGGTGACGAGATCGGCAAGCAGGGAGGCCAGCCGGATCTCGACCTCGGCCGGAGCCCCATGGGCGGCGGCGCGGGCCAGACGCGCGGCCTCGGCATCGGCTCGGGCCAGCTCGGGGAGGAAGACCTCCAGGAGCCCGGTCTCCGCCAGGAGCACGATGCCGGACTCGGCGCGCGGAGAGAGGAGCAGCTTGACGAGCTCCTCGCGGACGCGCTCGAGGGCGACCTTGCGGAACACGGGGAGCGTCGGCGGGATGGCGGCCCGGGTGGCGGACTCGAGCGTGAAGCCGAGCACGGCGGCGAAGCGCACGGCGCGCAAGGGGCGCAGGCCGTCCTCGGAGAAGCGCTCGTGGGCGTCCCGGACGCAGCGGATGACACGGGCCTGGAGGTCTGCCTGGCCACCGAACGGGTCCACGATCTCCTTGCTGATGGGATCGTAGGCCATCGCGTTGATGGTGAAGTCCCGGCGCGAGAGGTCCTCGGTAATGTCGCTCTCGAACTTGACGGAGCTGGGGCGGCGGCCGTCGTGGTAGTCGCCCTCGCTGCGGAAGGTGGTGACCTCCACGTGGGTGCCGCCGATGACGACGGTGACGGTGCCGTGCTGGATGCCGGTGGGGATGACCTTCTTGAACGCGCCCTGGACCTCATGGGGGTGGGCGCTGGTGGTCACGTCGAAGTCCTTGGGAGGAACGCCTCGGACCATGTCGCGGACGCAGCCGCCGACGAGGAATACGGCGAACCCCAGCTCGCGGAGGCGGCGGAGGACATCGAGGACCGGGCGCGGGATGTCCGCGTTGTGGAGGTTCGCGAGCATCGGCGCACTTCGGAGAAAAAGGAGTGGCCCCGGCTGGAATCGAACCAGCGGCCTGCGGTTTAGGAAACCGCCGCTCTATCCAACTGAGCTACGGGACCGGACGACGAGCGGTTTATAGCAGGTCGACTGCTGCGCGCAACGAAAGCCGGGCCCTCCCACAGGAGACGTTCAGGCCTCATCAGGTCGCCTACCCGACGAAGCTGGAGGCACAGGAGCCCCGGAGCGCCATCCTCCCTGGATCGACGTTTTCGTATGCTGACCCCTCCCCTTCCGGAAGGCGTCTCGTGACAGCACGGCTGACCATCGCCGCTCTTCTGCTGGCCCTGTCCACCACCTGCACCACCTCCACCGCGCGCGAGATACGCCTCGACACGGGGCAAGGCCCGCTCCGCCTCCACCTCCCCCGTGCGGATGAAGTCATGCCGGTGGAACTGGAGCAGGAGGAGTTCATCAAGGCCATCACGAAGGAGCTCCGGCAGAGGCGCCCCCCGGCCGATCCCGAGAAGGCCGCGAGGGAGCTGTTCGGAGTCCCCCCACGCAGTGGCTGGTACCGATACACCCAGAGCGACGGGGTCGTTCCGCTGGATGCGCCGCCCCCGGCTGCGGAGTGGGCCGAGGTGGCTGCGCGAGTGACGCAGGAGTATTTGCAGTTCTGCGAGGCACTGGGGAAGCCCGGGGATTGCCGCAAGGCGCTGATGAACAACCCGGTCCTTACCGGGGATGGCCGCTACGCCCTGGCCATGTCCTTCGCCATCGAAGAAATCGTTCCGGAGATGATGCAGTCCTTCAAGGACATGGCCGACCCGGAGGCACTCAAGGCCTCGCTCTACTGGACGATGGCCATCTATGCCGCGATGTGGCTGGCGCCCGAGCCGGTGTTCTCCAAGGGACTGGCGACGGTCCTTACGGCCACCTTCGTCTGCTACATCGGGGTGGACACCTTCTGGACACTCATCCAGGGCTTCAGGCGGATGGTCGAGGAGTTGGATCACTCCACCTCGTTCGCGGCGATCCGCGCGTCCGGCA
This sequence comes from Hyalangium gracile, assembly GCF_020103725.1. Lineage (NCBI taxonomy): Bacteria > Pseudomonadati > Myxococcota > Myxococcia > Myxococcales > Archangiaceae > Hyalangium > Hyalangium gracile. Next base: position 220,336 of record NZ_JAHXBG010000015.1, read on the forward strand.
GGAAGTACGGCCAGGTGATGGGGAAGAATGCGGCGAGGGCATTTGCCCTGCTGCTGGCGGCCGCCATCGGCCAGACGGCCGCCAGCTTCTCAGCCAAGGTGCCCACGCTGCCCGGCTCGGCTCAAGCGTCAGCCGCAGGCGCGGCGCGGGTGGGAGTCCGACTGACCGAGGTGGCGCAGGTGGAAGCCGTGACTGTCACTGCCGACACGATCACCATCGCCCTGGCCCCCAACGCGGTCGCCGCGACGGCTCAGAGCTTGAGCGGTGCAGCTTCCAGCCCGGTAGACATGGAGGGGCATGATCACCACATCGCCACGGATAAGTGGACCGAGGCCACCCACAGCGGTGGTCCGTGGACGCCGAAGTTCCAGAGAATCTTTGATCGGGCAGGCATGTCGCTGAACGACCCGGCAAACAAGGTCCGCGTCAAGGGCCACCAAGGACCGCACCCACAGGAGTACCACGAGCGGATCTACAAGCGACTGGATGAAGTGACCAAGGGCTGTAGCAGCATCGAACAGTGCCGGAAGGTGCTGACGGCGGAACTCGAACGGTTGGCAAAACAGATCTCGACGGAGGGCACCTCTCTCAACAAGCTGGTGACCCGGAGGCAGTGACGGAGAGGACCATCATCCCGATGAAGTATTTCGAGCTGTCCCAAGAGGTTGAGGGCTCTGAGGGATGGGATCTTGGCAGCCCTACGGATCCACAGGGCCGGGAGGTAGAAAACCCATGGATGTTCAGAGAGGGCATGCCGGTCCCGGACCCGGGACGATGGATGATTCCCATCGGCCGTCCGGGCAGGGCTCTCGACTTCACCCTCGCAGGCTTCAGCATCCCGGTCGTTCACGTCAGGGTGGCTTCCGTCTTTACCGAGCTGGCCCCACGTGACGTTCAGGTTCTTCCGGTGGACATCCAAGGTCAGCCAGACCAGTTCTGCATCCTCGTTGTCACACGGCTTGTCCGGTGTATCGATGACAAGGCCTCGGAGGAGGTGGAGTACTGGACGCCAGAAGATGGAAGACCCGAGAAAGTCGGGCAGTACCGAGACGTGTATGGCATGCGCATCGACCCCTCGAAGGTAGGTGACGCCAAGATCTTCCGGACCTGGGGCTGGACGGTGGCGCTCATCGTCTCCGAGGACATCAAGCAGGCGCTGGAGCGCGCGGGCGTCACGGGCGTGAAGTTCAAGGAGGTCACCGGCCCGAGTTCCATCAGTCCGGCGGAGCGTGAACGAAACCAGCGTCTCATCGAGCTGCGGAAGCAGACGGACGCCGCCCGCGAAGCCTTCTGGCGCACCCTGGGAAGACTGGACGAGGAAGCCATCATCCCTATCGTCGTGGGTGGCTCATGGCCCGCCCGACGCCAGGTCTGGCGCATCATCCATCGTCCAGGTGGGCGCACCCTGCTGGTGACGGACGGACTCTCGGACTTCTTCGTGGACCGCCCCGAGCCGTCCGTGGGCTTCGGCCTGGAGTTGGCCCTGGAGACAAATGAGCCCCTCCAGGAGGCCGAGAAGAGCTGGCCCCTGCTGCTCCTGGAGCGGGTGGCGGATGAAGTGGCGGAGCACGAGCACGTTCGCGAGAAGATGAAGACGGGCTTGATGTCCATGGAGGTCTCCGGCAAGGGCATGCCCCAGTCACTCGTCACCCAGAATGGCAGGGTGGGTGTGCTGCTGGGCATGGAGCCAAGCGCGCTCCCCCGGGACTTCACCATGCCTTCCGGGGAGGTGCGGCTCGTTACCGTCAAGGCGCTGCTGCCGACAGAGCTGGCCTACCTCCTGGAGCACGGCAAGAACGGTCGGGACGAGCTGCTTCGGCGATTCGACGCGGCGGGCCACGGACACCTGTCCCTCGTAGGGCGAAGCCCGGTGGTGTAATCCGGCGACGCCTGTCCGACAGAAGCCGAGGCTGCTGAGCCGGCCAAACCGGTATCCTCCCTTGCCCGGCCCCGCTCCCCATGAACCTGCTGCTCGCGATCATCGCCCTGCTCGTCCTCCTCGTGTCGGCTACCGCGGCCACACGTCAGATACAGCGGCTCCGGCTCCGCAAGGCCTGGCAGAAGCTGGCGCCCCGGCTGGAGCTGTCGCTCACCGACGCCAGGCGCTTGTCCGGGCGCTTCAAGGGCATGCCCCTCGAAGTCATCCTCACGGGCAGCTCCTCCCAGATGCGGATGGCCGTCCAGGCCGAGCTGCCTCCCGGCCTCCACCTCTCGCGCCAGAAACCCGGTGCCCGCCGGCTCCGCGGCGTGCGTGACATCCAGATCGGTGACAAGCCCCTGGACGATGCCGCCCTCATCCAGTCGGAGAACCCCGCGGCCACCATCCGTCTGCTGCGCGAGCCCGCTGTCCGGGATGCCCTCCTGGAGTTCCTCACCGAGCACCCCAATGCCGTCGTCACCGGCAATGAGGTCGTCGTCCCGCTGGAGAAGAAACCCGACGAAGAGCTCGGCCGGCGCGTCCTCCGCTCCCAGCAGCGCCTCGCCGCCGCGATCGAAGCCTCCGCCAACCACCTCCGACAGCAGGCCCTCGAAGCGCGCGAGCAGACACTCCTCGAGGCCGCCCCCTCGGACCGGCAGCTCCCGGAGCGCCCGCAGATCAAGTCTCCCCCTTCCCCCTCCCTTCGCTCCCTCCGTGAGATCTTCCGCATCCGCCGGTGGATCCATGGGCTCACCTCCTACCCAGCCCTCTTCGGAGGCCTGCTGCTGATCGCCGCAACCGGCGGTCGCAAAGGTCCCATGGCCGTCGTTGGCTTCATCCTGGCCATCACGGGCCTGGTGGCCCAGTCCCTCGGGGGCTATTTCATCCTCCGCTGTCCCGCCTGTGGCGGCGCCCTGATGAAGAACACCGGCGGCAAGGCCGCCGACTTCGAGACCAAGGTCTGCCCCCACTGCCAGATGCGGCTCTCGTGAGCACGCAGTCCTTGCGCTGCCCTGCCCCACCGCGCAGCCCTTGCGTCGCTCGGGCCCCTCCCACTCGCGGTGGGCCCGGTATGCGACTTGCTCATGTACCGGGGCATGCCCACCCAGGCCCCCTTCCTGGCAGTGCTCACGCTGCTGTCGCTCTCAGGCCTGGCCCATGCCGAGCCCCCCAGGCTCGCGGCGGATGCGCCCGTCGCCTCGCCCGACTCCTCCACCCACGCGGGTGAAGTCACCGCCACGAACCCGACGGAGCCGTCTCCCGTGCGGCGAACCTGGAACGCCGTGGGACAGGTGACGGGCATCAACGTGGCCGTGTGGACGCTGGACCGGTACATCCTGGGTCGCGAGTGGGCTCGCATCAGCCCCGACTCCTGGGAGCGCAACCTCCAGGAAGGCTTCGTCTGGGACCAGGACGACTTCGGCACCAACCAGTTCGCCCACCCCTACCACGGCAGCCTCTACTACAACGCCGCGCGCTACCACGGCTTCGGCTATCTCGGCGCCAGCCTCCTCACCATCCTCGGCAGCCTCGAGTGGGAGCTGTTCGCCGAGACGGAGTACCCGTCCGCCAATGATCTCGCCAACACCAGCCTCGGCGGCATCGCCCTGGGCGAGGTCATGCACCGACTCTCCCTCCAGGTGCTCGACAACCGCGCCCGGGGCACGCAGCGGATCGGTCGCGAGCTGCTCGGCGCGTTCCTGAGTCCCGCTCGCGGCTTCAACCGGCTCGTGGCCGGAGAGTCCTGGCGCATCAGCTCCACGACGTCCGAGCGCCGCGCTCCCCCCATCCGAGTCTCCACCCGGACGGGCTACCTGAAGCTCTCGGATGGCGACCCGATGACGCACGGCTCGGATCAGCTCTTCGTGCAGGTCTCCTTCCTGTCCGGAGACCCCGTCTACGACGTCATCCGCGAGCCGTTCGATGCCTTCCAGGCCGCCGTGCAGTTCAACACCAACAAGGAATATCAGCTCATCAGCCACGCCGAGGTGCAGGCCACGCTCGCCACCACCCCGCTGGCGAGCACCGAGCACTCCCGGCTCGTGCTGGGGCTCATGCAGTACTTCTATTACACGAACATCCAGGCCTACTCGATTGGCGCCCAGTCCTTCAGCGCCAGCCTCCTCTACGGGCGTGAGTTCTCACCCGGTTCGGGGCTGCGCATGGGCCTCCATCTGCGTGGCGTGGTGCTCGGGAGCCTCTCCAGCGAGCACTCCCGATCCGTCGGCCGCGACTATGACTACGGCCCCGGCGTGGATCTCGCGCTCGAAGCCACGTATCAGCGCGGGCAGTGGGCGCTCGCCAGTGCCCAGCTGGACATGGCCTGGATGCACACCGTCAATGGTTCGATCAGCAACCACCTGGTCAGCGCCGGCCGGTTCCAGGTGGATGTCCCCGTCTACCGAGCCCTGGGCATGGGCCTGGGCGTCGTCGTCTTCCGCCGCGACAGCTTCTACGAGGAGTTCGACGACACCACCCAGTACGCCTCGCAGTTCCGGGCGTTCATTTCGATGCACTGACCCCGGGGCCACCGTCCGGAGCCTGCTCCAGCCGCACGTCCGCGATCACCGGGTAGTGGTCGGAGGCCTCCACCCGCGGCACCCGACTCGCCAGCGGCGTGAAGGCATCCGAGGCCAGCACGTAGTCGATGCGCACCGACGGCAGGAACGGCAACGGCAGCTGGAACGTGCCGGAGGGCCCCGAGCCACTCGCGTCGAAGACATCCACCATCCGTCGCCGCAGCAACCTCACCGTCAGCGAGTCCGGCCCGTCGTTGAAGTCCCCCATCAGGATCCTGGGCCGCGAGTCCCTCTCGAGCAACCCGGCAATGAGCACACCCTGGCGCAGGCGGATGCGGCTCCGGAACGGGGAGTGGATGAGGTGCGTCAGGTAGACGCTGACCTCGCGCCCCTCCACCCGAAGGACCGCGTGCACCACCGTCCGAGGCTCCCCACCCTCGTTCACCGGTAGCGCGTACTGCGCCAACGACTCCACCGGAAAGCGCGACAGCAGGGCGATGCCATAGGCGCCGCCGTACATGTCTCGCGTCCGGAAGTGCCCGTGGTACGACAACCCCACGCGCTCGGCGAGCACCGCCGCCTGATCCAGTCTTCCCGCGCGGCGGCTGCGGCAGTCCACCTCCTGCAGCGCGACGATGTCGGGCCGAGCCGAGCGGATCACCTCCACCACATCATCCAGCCCCCTCGTGGCGGACTTGATGTTGTAGGTCATCAAGCGCAGGTGCCCGGACTCGCGGGCCTCCTCCGGCGCACGTGCTCCCGCGGCGTGCCCCGGCTGAGCTGTCGTCGCGCAGGCGAGCGTCGTCGCGAGTAGCGCAAGCGGGATGAGCGAGGCGAGTCTCATGAGGCACCTCTCCGATCGGCCTCGAGGCTCTCGCAAGGTAACGCAGCCGCGCAAGCAGGCGAGCGTACCCTTTTGTCGGATTCGCACCGGCTCCGAGCCCGGCGCGAGCGCCCAGCCGCGTCCTCAGCTCCGGGGACGCTCGGTGTACGCGACGCCGTCCTTCACGCTGTCCCCCGGGTGGACGATCACCCGCTCTCCCGGCGCGAGCCCCTCCATCACCTGCGCCTTGAAGCCGTTGCGCTGGCCCACCTGGATCGGACGCAGCCGCACCCGCCCCTCCTGCGCCAGGAACACCGCCCACCCCGCGCCCTGGCGGAACAGGGCGCTCTCTGGCACCTGCACCACGTCCGCGCCGTCCCACAGCGTGACGCGCGCCTCCACGCGGTATCCGTCTCCCAGTGCCTTGCGCCGCTCCACGGGCTCCTCGAGCGTCATGAGCACGTTCACCCGCTGCTCCTCCACGCCCAGCGCGGACGTCCGGGTGAAGGCCGCAGGCTCCACCCGCCGCACCCGCCCCTCTAGCGGATAGTCTCCACCCCAGTTCTCGATCCGCGCACGCGCGCCGGGACGGATGCGCACCGCGTCCTGCGAGAGCACATCCACCACCACCTCCAGGACCTCCGGATCGCCGATCTCCATCAGCGGCACTCCCGGAGCCACGGCGCCCTCGCTCTCCTGCATCACGCGCAACACCCAGCCCCGCACGGGCGCCCGGATCTCCAGACGCTCGTGCTCCGCAGGCCGCCGCTCCATCCGCCCTCGGGCCGCGCGCGCCATCTCGAGCTGCTGCTCGGCGATGCGCACGGCGGACTGCGCCGAGGCCAGCTCCTGCGCGCGGCTGCGCTCCTCGAAGCGGGCCGTCTCCAGGCTCTGCGCGCTGGCGCTCCCGCCCGCCGCGAGCTTCTCCTGCCGGGCCACCTCGGAGCGGGCGAACTCCAGCGCCGTCTGCGCGCGCTTCACCCCCGCCTCCGCCTGATCCCGGCCCGCCAGCGCCGCTCGCACCTGCGCGTCCGCCTGGGCCCTCGAGCGCGCATCCAGCAGCGGCGGATCCAACGAGCCGAGCTGGGCGAGCACCTGCCCCTCCGTCACGGCGTCCCCCGGCTTCAGCGAGATGCGATCCAGGTACCCGCCCACCGGCGCGGAGATGATGTAGCGATCCTTCACCCGAGTCTTGCCGGGCTCCGTCACCGTCACCTCGAAGGGGCCTCGGGTCACCTCCTCGACATCCACCGCCACGGGCCGGGGCCGGTACGCCGAGGCGATGGCTCCCACCAGGGCGAGGGCCAGCAGGGCGAGCAGCGCTCTCTTCAGCCATTTCTTCATGGTCTCTATTCCCGTGTCTTGAGCACGCCGATGAGGTCCAGGTGATCCAGCCGCCGGCGGACGAGTAGCGCGCTCACCACGCCAGCCACCAGCACGACGATGACCGCGAAGGCGTAGGTGCGTGGATCGATGATCGCGGGCAGGCGGAACAGCTCGGTGTCCACCGCGGCGCCGGCGACCCAGATGGCGAACAGCCTGCCGAGCACCAGCCCCATGGGCAGCGCCAGCAACAGGCTCGTGGCGATCTCACTCAGCAGGATGACGGAGATCTCCCGGCGGGTGAACCCCAGCACCCGCAGGCTGGCGAGATCCCTCGAGCGCACCGCCAGCGCGATCCGCGCGTTGTTGTAGACGATGCCCACCGCGATGGCCGCCGCGAAGGCCGCGAGCACCACGGTGAAGACGACCATCACCTCCGCGATCTGCTTCTCGAACTGCATCTTGAAGAGATCCGAGCGCCCCACCCCCGCCACCAGCGGCAGCTCCTTGAGGCGCGCGTAGATCTCGTCCATCCGCGCCGGATCCACCGTGAGCGTGGCGCCCGTGATGACGCCATCATCCCCGAGCAGCCGCTCCAGCGACTCGAGCTCCATGTACGCCGAGAGCCCGATCAGATCGTCCACCAGGAAGGCCACCCGCGCCTCGCGAACGGGCCGGCTCCCGTCCTGCACCTCGAGGCGGACGGTGTCTCCCAGGCCGACGCCCAGGCGCCGTGCCAGCTCGCGGCCGACCATCAACCCCCCGGCCTTCAGCGCGACAGGCCGCAGCTTCGCGTCCAGCACCTGCCGGTGTACCCCGTCCGAGGGCAGGCCCTGAATGGCCGTCTCGTAGCTCCGAGGCCCCGCCACCAGCCGCACCGGCACCATGCGCAGCGGCTCGGTGTGCAGCACGCCGGGGATCTGCTCCACCTCGCGCCGGGCGCGATCCGGCACGGACCTGGAGAAGGCCAGCGAGATCGCCTCGCGCTGGGCCAGCCCGTACTGCACGCCGATGACGTAGCGGACCGAGTCGATGGAGAAGCTGCCCACGATGAGGATGGCCACCGCCAGCCCGATCCCCAGCGACGAGAACAGCAACCGCCACGGGCGCCGCTCGAGATCCCTCAGCACCATGCGCCCGGCCTGCGAGAACAGCCGATGGAAGCCGCTGCGCTCCAGGAGCGTGGGCCGGTAGGTGGGAGGCGACGCGGGGCGCATGGCCTCCGCCGGAGGCAGCCGAGCCACCTGGCGCACCGAGGCGAGCGCTCCCACCACCGCCGAGGCGAAGCTGAAGAGGACGGAGACCACCACCATGCTCAGATCCAGCCGGAACGTCAGCAGGGGGAAGCGGAAGGCCTCCGAGTACAGGCTCATCAGCCCCTGCCCCGCCGCCACTCCCATCCCCGTGCCCACCACCGCGCCCAGTCCCACCACCACCATCACCAGCTTCAGGTAGTGCAGCCCCACGGACAGATCCGAGTAGCCCAGCGCCTTGAGCGCGGCGATCTGCTCGCGCTGGGTGCCGATCAGCCGGGAGAGCACCACGTTGACGAGGAACGCCGCCACCGCCAGGAAGATGAGCGGCACCACGGTGGCCTGCGCGTAGAGCTGCTGGATCTCCTGCGAGACGTACCGATCCGAGATCTGCTTGTTCCGGGGGAACGCCCCCAGCCCTCCATAGGGCTTCAGCAGCCGATCCAGCTCGTCCACCACGCTCTCGGCGCTGGCGCCCGGGATCAGCCGGACGAGCACGTCATTGAAGGCCCCCTCCATCCGGAACGCGGCCGCCAGCGCGTCGCGCTCCATCCAGAAGACGCCGAAGCGCAGGTTGTCGTCCCAGATGCCCCCGGGAGGCACCGCGTAGACGTACTCGGGAGACAGCACCACGCCCACCATGCGCAGCGCCACCCGCCGGCCGTTGACCAGCGCCACGATGCGATCGCCGAGCTCCAGCTGGTGCCCCTTGGCGAAGGCCTCGTTGACGAGCACCTCGTCGGTCCGCCCGGGCTCCACCATCCTCCCGGCGCGCAGGTGGAGCTGGTTGAGCAGCGGCTGACTGCGGCTCGGGATGGAGACGATCTGTCCCGCCACCGGCTCGGCCAGGGCGGGCATGTCCAGCAGCACGCCCTCCACCACCCGCCCCTCCACCTGCGCCACCCCGGGCAGCGTGGCCAGGCGCTCGAGCAGCGCGTTGGGCGCGCGCTCCAGCCGGACGAACACGTCCGCGAACCGGGCGCGATCGTAGTACGCCTGCTGCGAGTCGGAGAGCGAGCGGTAGACGCTGAAGGTGGACACGTACGCCGTGATGCCCGCCGCCACCACGAGCGCGATCGTCACCACCTGCCCCTTCAGGAGCGACAAGTCCCTCAGGAGCTTCCTGTCGATCGGCCTCACCATTCCAGCTCCGACGGCGACCGCTTGACCGCGTTCTGGCGCACGCTGGAGACCCGCCCGTCCGTCAGCGTGACGACCCGATCGGCCATCTGCGCGATGGGGGCGTTGTGGGTGATGACGGCGGTGGTGGTCCCCAGCTCCTGGTTGATGCGGGCGATCACCTCCAGCACCACGCGGCCCGTCTTCGCATCCAGGGCGCCCGTGGGCTCGTCGCACAGCAGCAGCGCCGGGCGCTTGGCGATGGCTCGCGCGAGCGCCACCCGCTGCTGCTCACCGCCCGAGAGCTGCGCCGGGAAGTGATCCAGCCGCGCCCCGAGCCCCACCCGCTCCAGCGCGTCCTCCGGGCGCATCGGGTCCTCGGCGATGTCCGTCACCAGCGCCACGTTCTCCCGCGCGGTGAGGCTGGGGATCAGGTTGTAGAACTGGAAGACGAAGCCCACGTGCTCGCGCCGGTAGCGGGTGAGCTCCCGCTCGCTCGCGTGCGTCAGGTCATGATCGAGGTACTGGACCTGACCGCTCGTCGGCACATCCAGCCCTCCGATGATGTTGAGCAGCGTGGACTTGCCGCTGCCCGAGGCCCCCAGCAGGACGACGAACTCCCCCTTCCGCATCTCGAAGTCCACGCCGCGTAGCGCGTGCACGTCGACCTCGCCCATCCGGTAGACCTTGGTGAGGGCTCGGGCGCTCAGCACCACGGGCGCTGCGTCCTGGGCCTGTGACACGGCGGCATCCATAGGGCCTGGGCCCTCCTCTGCCAGTGCGACTGCAAGGAGGGTGCCCATTGCGGCCAACCGATGCAGCAGAGCGCCGGGCGCAAGGACTGCGGAGAACCCGGGACACGCGCAGGGATTGCGGGAGGCGAGGAGCCGCTCAGGCCTCGCCCTGCTCCGCTCCTCGCGCGGTCCGCGGCAGCGCCTACTTCGCGGCTTCCTTCGCCTCCGACGACGCGCTCTTCGGCTCCGCAGCGGGCTGCTCGGCGCTGGCGCGGGCCAGGCGCAGCAGCGCGGGCGGCGAGGCGCTCAGCGCTCCGACATACAGCCGGCCGTGGAAGCCTTCCGGGCTGGCCGAGGAGAAGAGCTGCACCCCCTGGGCACCGCCAGCCAGCTGGCGAGCCTCCTGCGTGGGGCTGATGGCGAAGAGATCACAGGTGACCTTCTCCCAGACGTTGTAGCGGCAGGTGAACTGGGTGCCTCGCTCGAAGCCCACGGCGAGCGCCCGGACCGACGGAAGCTCGCGCGCCAGCCGCACGCCGAGCGGCGCATACGCCTCGTCCCACTCGACGCCCGCCGTGCGCACGTGGACGCCTCCCGCCAGGGCCAGCAGCCAGCTCTGGGGGTGCGCCTTGCGGTACTCCAGCAGGTGCCGCGCCATCTCCGCCTCGCGCGCGTCGCCGCTGGCCTCCTCCGAGTCGAACGCCACCAGCTCCACGGCGCGCCCCGAGGCACGCAGCCGCCGCACCTGCTCGAGCAGCCAGAGCACGGAGCGGCTGCTCCGCCCATCCTGGTACACCCGGCGCCAGAAGCTGCTGCGGACCAGGAACCGGCCCACATCCCGGGAGTTGCCCTCGCTCGCCAGGTACTCGTTCAGCAGCGCCTGCTCCGAGGCGGGCAGCGACAGCCCCAGCGCCACCGGAAACCCCTTCGACGCCGCGTCACACAGCAGCCTCGCGGCCACCACCGGCAGCTCGCGCGTGCCCAGCGGGTCCGCCAGCAACACCGTCTGCGCCGGCATCAGCAGCGGCTCCGCGCCGGGCAGCGGCGCTCCGCACTCCGAGGAGGGCACTGGCTCTCCCGGCGTTTCCCCCCACCCGTCCACCACCACGGAGCGGATGGGCACCGCGGCGTTGCCACCCACCAGCTCCAGCGCGGGCACCATCTCCAGCCGGGCGAGCAGCTGGCGCTCCAGCTCCAGATCCCGCTTGCCCCGAGCCATGCGGAAGGTCTCGAGATCCGCCGCCCCAGCTCCCAGGTCGCGATCGAAGGCGCGCTTCTGCGCGGCCTTGCACTCCTCCTCCTCCCGCGCCCCGATCATCTTGGGCGGGGACTCGATCACGTTCTCCTGCTGGTTGTAGCGCAGCCGGAAGATCCGGACGACAGACTGGCGAGGCCCCAGGCTCTCGCCCTTCACGTAGTAGCGCTCCCAGGCCCGGAAGTCCGCCGGGTTCGTCCCTGGCTCCACGGTCGAGGTGAGCAGCACCCGCCCCTCCTCGCGCTCGAAGACGTCGTACTTCCTCGCCTCCAGGAGCTGCCGGGTGACCAGCATCGCCTCGTCCAAGGGCACGAGGTAGACGTTCTCCTTCTCCGGCACCTCATCCGGCTCCACCAGGGCTGACTTCGAGCCTCCAGGGGCGCTTGCACAGCCCAGCCATAGAAGTCCCAGGACGAGGTACGGCCGCATCGCATTTCTCCCGCCAGAAAGTGGCGCTCCGGAGGGCTCGCGCGCCCCCGGGCCTTGGATACGGCCCGAACGCACGAGAGCCGCTCTCATATCGGCGTCCGGGCGCAAGGCCGAAAATCCCCGGAAAAAGATTTCTGGGACGGCCGCAAGCTCCTGGACGGAGTGGCCTCGGGCGTCAACTTCCAGGAGCTCAGCAACGAGAAGGACCCGGTGCAGGAGACCACACGGAGACGCACTCCAACGCCGGCTACGCCACGCCTACACCCGACCAGATCAACAGCATGGCGGATGCCGTCACCTACCTGCGCAAGGAAGGCGTTCCCGTCTGAGCCGCCGGATCTGTCTCGGGATCAACATGTCAGATTCGCATTCCGTGGATAACCAGTGAAGACTGCGCGCGGCCGGGCTGTGAAGCCCGGAGCACTTCCCGGGAAGAAGCGGATGCGCGACGAGGAGCTGCTGGAGGCCCTGGAGATCCGTTCCGGCTCGCCCGGAGCGGGAGAGGTCTACCCCGCCGTCAGTGCGCCGCCCGTTCAAACCCAGCCCACCGCGCCGCTGCGCCGGCCCTCCGTGGACGAGGCAGAGAAGGTGGCGGTCGCGGAATGGCAGCCACCGCCCTGCCGCGAAGTGCCGGCGCCCGGCCGCACCGTGGCCGGGCGCTACACGGTGCTGGAGCGGCTCGGTGAGGGCGGCATGAGCGTGGTGCTGGCCGCCTATGACGCGCGGCTGGACCGACGCGTGGCCCTCAAGCTGCTGCGCATGGAGGCCAACCCGGACGACGTCCATCCGGAGCTGCGCATGGTGCGAGAGGCGCAGGCCATGGCCCGCCTCAACCACCCGCACGTGGTGGCAGTCTACGACTCGGGGCAGCTGGAGGACGGCTCGTTCTTCATCGCCATGGAGTACGTGGAGGGCCAGACGCTGCGCCAGTGGTGCAAGGAGAAGCCTCGCTCCTGGCGCGAGGTGCTGGAGATCTTCCAGCTCGCCGGCAGCGGACTGGCCGCCGCGCACGCCGCGGGCCTCGTGCACCGCGACTTCAAGCCGGACAATGTGCTGGTGGGCCGGGACGGGCGCGTGCGCGTGACGGACTTCGGCGTGGCGAGACCGGTGTCCCGCCCCGACACGCCTCCCCTCCCCGTGCCCCCACCCCTGCCGCCCGGCGCCTGGGACACCGCGCTCACCCTGCCGGGCTACGTGGTGGGCACTCCCCGCTACCTGGCTCCCGAGCTGTTCGCCGGCGCCCCGGCGGACACGCGCAGCGATCTGTTCTCCTTCTGCGTGGCCCTCTACGAGGCCCTCTGTGGCCAGCCGGCCTTCTCGGGGCCTCCGGACAGCACCCCCGTCACCCCGCCTCCAGCCCACCTGCCCGCCTGGCTGATGCGGGCCGTGCTCCAGGGGCTGTCCGCCGATCCCACGCAGCGCCCTGCCTCCATGCCCGCGCTGCTGAAGGCGCTGGCGGAGCATCCCGCCATCCGCCGCGATGCCCGGCTCCGGATGGCCGCCGTGGGGGTGGCGATGGTGGCGATGGTGGCGCTGGCGGCCTGGGGCTGGCTGGGCCAGCAGGAGCAGGCGCCGGACTGCTCTCACATGGAGCGCAGGCTGGCCGGCATCTGGGATGCCGGAGTCCAGCAGCGGGTGCGGCAGGCCCTGGAGGGTACCGGGCTGCCCTACGCGCCCGCCACCGCCGAGCGCGTGTCCTCGGCGCTGGACGACTACGCCCGCACCTGGGCGCGCATGCGTGGCGAGGCGTGCGGGGCGGCTCGGGAGCAGGCGGGGACGCCTCGGAGCCTCGCGGTGCTGCAGGAGTACTGCCTCGAGCGGCGGCGCAGCCAGCTCCGCGCGCTCACCGAGCTGCTGGGGCGAGACTCGGACCCGGAGCTGCTGCCTCGCGCGGTGGAAGCCGCCCAGGGGCTGCCTCCGCTGGAGTACTGCGCGGATGCCCAGTCGCTGACGGCCGCCGTGCCTCCGCCGGAGGATCCCGAGCTCCGGGCCAGGGTCGAGGCCCTCCAGGAGGACGTGGACCGGCTGGAGGCGCTGTACGAGGCGGGCAAGTACTCGGAGGGCATGGGGTTTGGCGCCCGGCTGCTGCCGCAGGTGGCCCAGGTGGACTTCCCCGCCCTGCATGCGCGGGCGCTGTACCAGCTGGCCCAGAACCTGGAAGGCGCCGGAGAGTTCAAGCAGGCCGAGGCTCGCGTGCGCGAGGCCATCCCCCTGGCCGCCCAGGGCCGGGACGATGCGCTGCAGTCGCGCGCCTGGGGCCTGCTCACCCTGGTGCTGGGGGCCCGCCAGGGCCGCTTCGCGGAGGCGCAGGGCCTGGAGCTCATCACCGCCTCGGCCGCGGCTCGCACCGAGGATCCCCTGGCCCGCGCCGAGGCGCTCAACGCCCTGGGCACGCTGATGAACGGCGTGGATCGCTACGACGAGGCCCAGCGGCTCTTCGAGGAGGCCCTGGCGCTCTGGCAGCAGGTGCGCGGGCCGCGACATCCCTACGTCGCGGGCTTCCGCAGCAACCTGGGCGTCGTCCTGCTCATGCGAGGAGAGTACGAGGCGGCTCGGGTACACATCGAGGGCGCGCAGAGCCTCTGGGAGGAAGTGCTGGGACCGGAGCACCCCTACCTGGTCCACTCGCTCCTCAGCCTGGGCCAGGTGCACGCGCGCCTGGGCCACCCCCAGGAGGCGCTGGCGAAGCTCGATCGCGCGCTGGCCCTCGTCGACGAGGTGCTGGGCCCGGAGCACCCCTACCGCACCGGGCCCCTCACCGTGCAGGGCCAGGTGCTCACCGAGCTGGGGCGCTACGCGGAGGCGGAGCAGCGCCATCAGCAGGCGCTGGCGCTGTTCGAGAAGGTGCTGGGCCCCGAGCACCCGAGCATCTCCGAGCCCCTGCTCGGCCTGGGCCAGCTGCGGCGGCTCCAGGGCCAGCCCGCCGAGGCGCTGCCCCTGCTGGAGCGAGCCCTGGGCACCGCCCAGGGCTCCACCCGCGCCGAGGTGCAGTTCGAGCTGGCCCAGGCGCTCTGGAGCGCCCGTGCCGGGGACCCGCGCGCCCGGCAGCTGGCCTCGCAGGCGCACGAGCACTGGCAGCGCCTGGGGCACCCCGAGAAGGCCCGGACCGAGCAGTGGCTGGCCGCGCACCCGGGGCCTTGAGCCCCAGCCAGGCCTCCGTCACGTCAGCGCGAGCAGCTCCGCGGGCTCTTCTTGCCCCAGGGGCACGATGCGCTGGCTGCGCACCTTGAGCGCCTGTCCCCGAGGCCGACGCACCGCCAGCGCCACCATGTGCCGGGCCGAGGGCCGCAGCTGGGCGAACTGCCACGCCTCGGGCTCGTCCCTCAGGCGCGGATCGAAGGAGATCCGCGGCAACTGTCCCGGCTGCAGCTCGAACGCGAACTGCTCCAGCGGCAGCGCCAGCCCCATGCCGCGCGCCTTGATGTACGCCTCCTTCAAGGTCCAGTACTCGAAGAAGCGCTCCTGCTGGTGGCTGGCGGGCAGCGCCCGGAGCGCCGTCACCTCCGAGCGCGCGAAGTAGGAGTCCGCCAGCCCGACCACCTCTCCCGGGCGCAGCGAGTCCTCCACATCCACGCCCACGTCCGCGTCGAGCGTCACCGCGATCACCGCCATCCCGTCCGAGTGGGAGAGGTTGAAGCGCAGCCTCGAGCCGGTCTCCCCCAGCACCTCCGGCCGGCCGTACGCGTTGGTGCGGAAGGACCACGCCTCGGGAGCCACGGGCGCGTACCGGGACAGCGTGAGCCTCACCAGCGCATGCGAGACGAGGTACTGCCGCTGGTGCCGCTCGAAGTGGAACCGCCGCTGCTTCTCACGCTCCTGCGCGCTCAGCACCCGCCCGTATGCCTCGAGCAGTCGCGGCTCGGAGATCTGCTCGGGCTCCGTGAGCCAGACATGGACCTCGTCCGAGGCCAGGGACATCAACGCCGGTAGGGAGGAGTTCGCCAGCATCCACGGCCCAGCGAAGCAGGCCCCCACCTCGTTGTCACGCCCCTCGCCGGGAGCGCCGAGCCATCGGTTTTCTCGAAGCTTTGACCCCGTATTTCCTATTTGCCGAATAGTGAAGTGGTTCCTATTTCAATGGGATGCGGCTCCGCCTGGGGAGGTGCCAGGCAGGCAGGCATCCAGTCGGCGGTCGAAACCCTCTGAGGAGATGCAGCGACCATGGAATTACACAGTATTGGCAGCCCCCTGCTATGGGCGGGCTTCATCGGCTTCGTGCTCGCCATGCTCGCCCTGGACCTGGGGGTGTTCCACCGCAGCGCCCACGCGGTGCGCTTCAAGGAAGCGCTCGTCTGGAGCGCCATCTGGGTGAGCCTGGCGCTGCTGTTCAACCTGGGGATCTGGTGGAAGTTCGGCGCCGAGCCGGGCGTGCAGTTCCTTACCGGCTACCTCATCGAGAAGTCGCTCTCGATCGACAACATCTTCGTCTTCGTCATCGTCTTCTCGGCGCTGAGGATCCCCGCCATCTACCAGCACCGGGTACTCTTCTGGGGCATCCTCAGCGCGCTGGTGCTGCGCGCGATCATGATCTTCGCCGGCGTGGCGATGCTGCAGCGCTTCCACTGGCTCATCTACGTCTTCGGCGCCTTCCTCATCTTCACGGGCGTGAAGCTGTTCCTCAACCGCAACAAGGAGGATCACCCGGAGAACGGCTGGGCCATGAAGTGGGCCCGCCGCGTCATCCCCTCCACCAGTGAGTTCGACGGGCACCACTTCTTCACCAAGGAGAACGGCCGGCGGCTGGCCACCCCGCTCTTCATGGCGCTGATGCTGGTGGAGATCACCGATGTCATCTTCGCGCTGGACTCGATCCCGGCCATCTTCGCCGTCACCCAGGATCCATTCCTCGTCTTCACCTCCAACATCTTCGCCATCCTGGGCCTGCGCTCGCTCTTCTTCCTGGTGGCGGGCATGGTGGAGAAGTTCAGCTACCTGAAGGTCGGCCTGTCCGCGGTGCTCGTGTTCGTGGGCGCGAAGATGGCGCTGGTGGACTTCGTGAAGGTGCCGGCCGCCGTCTCGCTGGGCGTCATCGCCACCCTCATCGGCGGCTCCGTGCTGGCCTCGTTCCTCAAGGCGCGCTCCCTGGAGGCCGCCAACAAGGACCGGCAGCCGGCGCCCGGCCCCACCGTCTCGAACACGCCCTAGCGGGTGGTCTCCAGGAACTGGAGCCAGGACTCGACCAGCTGCTCGAACTCATCCAGCGTCAGCTCGCGCGCGCGGCCCGGGACGGCAAGCTCGCTCTCGATGACCGCGCGCCCCCGGCTCAGCTTCACGCTCCAGGTGTCGCCATCCGCCAGCCACGAGGAGTGGCTGCCCCGGCGCAGCGCGCGGATGATGTCCAGCAGCCGACGGCAGAGGCGCGGATTGTTGCGGACCTCCTCGGACAGGTAGTTGGCGAGGATGTCGTCGGGCGGCTCCCCGAAGGCCAGCACCTGCCCGTCCTGGTCCCATGTGAACCGCAACTTGTGCATCATCGACTCCTGGCCCAGCAGGCCCAGTGTCGCATGGAGATAACCCGGCCGCGGAACTCTTGCGTGGGGCCCGCGGCCAGGTGTGAGGACCAGCGAATAAGCCCACCCCGGCAACTGACCGCTTCCAGGCACCCGGAACCCGGAAAAAGCGAAAGGTCGTGAGCCCTGGGGAACTCATCCCGGACTCACGACCTCTCGAGAGTGGGCGCAGCAGGGTTTGAACCTGCGACCCCTGCCGTGTGAAGGCAGTGCTCTACCGCTGAGCTATACGCCCGTGGCGCCTTGCGACGCGGGGGTAAATGCCATCCGCCCCCTGACGTGTCAACGCTATTCAACCGCGCCTCCCGCCTTTCCATTCCGGCGGGCCCCCCAGGGAGGACTACTCCTCCTTGAGGGCGTCCAGCTTCTCGTCCAGCTCGCGCATGCGGCGCTTGAGGCTGGAGAGCTTCTTGCCTACGGCCTTGAAGTCGCTCTTGGGGGCGAAGTTGAGGGCGCGCATCAGCTCCTCGTGCCCCTTGTCGAGCGCCTGCTTGCCCCGCTGCACCTTCCCGATGGCGTTGGCGATCTGCATGGCGCGCTTCTCGTCCGCCATGAGCTTCTCCATCGCCTTGGCCGAGACGCCCAGGGCCTTCTTCTTCAGCTCGTCTCCAATGCCCATCCGAGGATGCCTCCGCGGCTCTTCATCGTTCGTCGATGAACTCCGTCTTCAGCTGGGCGAAGACGCGATCCGCGATGCCTTTGTACCGCATCCGCTCGATGAGCGGCTGCAGATCGCCCTTCACGGCGATGCGGCGCTTGAGCACCGCCTCCACCGGATCCAGGGTGCCCCTGAGCAGCTCCTTCCACACCGAGTACGGGGCGCGGGCCACATAGGCGGGCTCGAACTCGTCCAGATCGTCCGGATCGTCCAGCACCCGCAGCTTCTCGAGGCGGCCGTTCTTGGGGACGATGTGGATCACGAAGGTCTTGGCCAGCTTGCCGGGCTCGGCATCCACGATGGCGCCGAAGTCACCCGTCCAGCCCTGCCCCGCCGCCACGGACTCGTGATCGGCGTTGGTGATCCGCACCGCCTCCTCGCACCACTCCTTGGATGGGAACTTGGGCATCGCGTCTCCCGCTACCTCCGGCGGAACACCCGGGTGATGCTGGACAGGAGGCCGCCGCCGTCCTCGCCCTGTCGGGGCTCACGCTCGGTGGGGGGCGGCTCCTTGGGGAGCGCCTCCTCGATGGCCTTCTTGAGCGCCTCGGGCGTGTCCCGGGTGGCCAGATCCACCTTCTTCATGGTGGAGCCCTCCTCCACCATCACCTGCAGCAGGCACTCCTCCGTCAGCTTGAAGTCGATCTTCCGGCCAGCGAACGAGGCGGGCAGGCGCACCGTGCCCAGGTACTCGTTGTCGACGATGAGGTCGCTGTCGCCCTGGTAGATGTCCAGCTCGATGTGCGGCGAGCTCGCGTCCTTGGGGGCGGGCAGCCGGAAGCTCTTCACCAGGGGGATGAGCGAGTTCTTGTCGATGATGCGCTTGACGCGGTTGTTGGGCAGCCCGTAGCCGATGGGCATGGACAGCGCGTCCAGCAGCGTCACCGAGTCGATGCTGCCCAGCGAGTCACCCAGCAGCGCGGCGCCCAGGGCCACGCACTCGTCCGGGTGGACGCCCTTGCGCGGCGCCTTGCCGAAGTGCTCCTGGATCTTCTGCTGCACCAGCGGCATGCGGCTCTGGCCGCCGACGAGGATGATCTCGTCGATGTCCGAGCGCTTGATGCCCTTCTCCTCCAGCACCCGGTCGCAGATCTCGAAGGTGCGGTTGACCAGGTCGCCGGTGAGCGCGTTGAGCACGTCGCGGGTGAGCGGCATCCGCAGGTCCACCGGCTTGCCCTTGCGCTCCTCGATGAAGGGCAGATCGATGAGGACGTTGAGGCGCAGGGTGAGATCGATCTTCGCGGCCTCGGCGGCGTTCTTGAGCCGCTGCATGGCGATGGGGCTCTGCGACAGATCGATCTTGTGCTCCTCGTGGAACTTCTCCAGCAGGTAGTCCATCACCCGGTTGTCGAAGTCCACGCCGCCCAGGAAGGTGTCACCGCCGGTGGCGAGCACCTCGAAGACGTTGCCGGTGAGGTGGAGCACGGACACGTCGAAGGTGCCGCCGCCCAGGTCATAGACGAGGATCTTCTGATCCAGGCCGCGGTTGAAGCCGTAGGCCAGCGCGGCGGCGGTGGGCTCGTTGACGATGCGCTTGACGTCGAAGCCGGCCAGGCGCCCGGCCTCCTTCACCGCGTTGCGCTGGTTGTCGTTGTAGTAGGCCGGCACGGAGATGACGGCGTCCTGGATGGGCCCGCCGAGGAACTGCTCGGCGATGGTCTTCACCTGCCCGAGGATGAGGCTGGCCACGTGCGGCAGCGAGTACGTCTTGCCACCCAGCATCACCGCGGCGTCCCCGTCGGGGCCCTCGGTGATGTCGTAGTTGAAGTAGCTCTTGAGCTCCTCGACGACCTTGGAGTGGTACTTGCGCCCGATGAGCCGCTTGGTGCCGTAGAGCGTGTTCTTCGGGTTGGTGATCATCTGGTCCTTGGCGACGCCGCCGACCAGGAGGTCTCCCTTGCCCGAGAGGGCCACCACGGAGGGGAGGATCAGGCTGCCGCGATCGGTGGGGACGACCTTCGGGATGCGGTTGCGCACCGACGCGACCAGCGTGTTGGTCGTGCCCAGGTCAATCCCGACGATGCGAGCTTTGTCCGCCATGAGAATCGAGAGGCGCTGGCCACAGGAGCCGCGGCACCCTTCACCTCTGTATCACGTCGGAGTCCTGCACGCCCGTTTCTGGCCAACCGCCTAGTACTCGACATCGGGCTCGGGGTCCGGCGGGACAGCCGGCCCTGGCTCGGGCCGTCCCTCCAGCGCCTTGGTGCTCTCCAGGCGGGGGAGCACCTGGGTCTCCATCGCCTCCAGGATGAGTCGGTCATACGGAGCGTCCTCGGCCACCGGCAGCTCCTCGATGAAGCGGGACTGGCGGAGGATGATCCGGGCCCCATCCTGGGGGTTGGTGGTGAGCGGATAGGTGAGCGCCAGCTCGTCCTTGGCCCGGGTGACGGCCACGTAGAAGAGGCGCCGCTCCTCCTCCTCCTCCTCGGGGTTGCGGATGGCCGTGATGAGGGGGAAGCGCCCCTCGGACAGCCAGATGACGAAGACGGCCTTCCACTCCAGCCCCTTGGCCTGGTGGACGGTGGAGAGCGTCAGGAACTCGTCCGGCTCCTCCCCGGACATGGCGTCCTCGGCGGAGAACTCGGAGACCAGCGCGATCTCCGACAGGAACCGAGGCAGATCCTCGAAGCGGCCGGCGTACTCGGCCAGCTGGCGGATGTCCTCCTCGCGGCGCTCCTCGGCGACGAACTCGGCCTTGAGGTACTCGCTGTAGCCGCCCGTCAGCACGTCCTCGATGAGCTGGCCGGGCGTGCGGGCCGCGTCTGGCCGTGTGAGCCGGCCCATCATGGCGGTGAAGCGGTTGAACCCCGCCGAGCCCTTCCGGGGCACGTGCCGGCGGACGTCCGGGTGGCCCAGCCGCTCCTGGACGGGCTGCTCCGGGGGCAGCGCCTGGAGCGCGGTCCAGAGCGACTCGGCGGTGGCCTGCCCCACCCCGGACACCAGCTTGATCACCCGCTTGAAGGCCAGCTCGTCCCCCGGGTTGTGGGCGAAGCGCAGGTGGGCCAGCACATCCTTGATGTGGGCCTGCTCGAAGAAGCGCACCCCGGAGCGGACCCGGAAGGGGATGCCCCGCTTCGTCAGCTCGAGCTGCAGCTCCATGGAGTGGCTGTGCGCCCGGTAGAGCACCGCCATCTCCTCCAGGGGTGTCCCCTCCTCGCGCAGTTCCAGCACGCGCTGGGCGACGAACGCCGCCTGCTCGTCCACGTCCTTGGTGGGCACCAGCACCGGCCTGGCGCCGCTGGGACGCTCCGCGGAGAGCTGCTTGGGGAACTGGCGCAGGTTGAGCGCGATGGAGGCGTTGGCCAGCTGGAGGATCTCCGGCGTGGAGCGGTAGTTGCGCGTCAGCGGGTACACGCCGCAGCCTGGGTAGCGCTTGGGGAAGTCGATGATGTTGGTGAAGTCCGCGCCCCGAAAGCTGTAGATGGACTGGCAGTCGTCGCCCACCACCGTCAGGTTCTTGCGCTCCCCCACCAGCAGATCCACCAGGTCTCCCTGGAGCCGGTTGGTGTCCTGGTACTCGTCCACGAGCACGCACCGGAACCGGTCGACGAGCTGCGTGCGCACCGGGGCGTGCTCGGCCAGCAGCCGCTTGAGGTGCAGCAGCAGATCGTCGAAGTCCATCAGGTTCATCTGCTGCTTGCGCTGCTGGAAGCGCAGCGCCACGGCCAGCACCTCCGCCGCCAGCGGCAGGAACTGGGGCCGGTCCTGCACCAGCACCTCGGCCAGCGAGCGCTGCAGGTTGATGGCCGTGGAGACCAGATCCAGCACCACCTCCGCCCGGGGGAAGCGCCGCTCCTTGGAGATCTTCCGCTCGGCGATGCACGAGGACATCAGGTCCCGCGCGTCCTCGCGATCCAGCACCGTGAAGGACTGGGAGAAGCCCAGGTTGTGCGCGAACTGGCGCAGCAGCGCGTGCGCCGCGTGGTGGAAGGTGCCGCCGAGGATCTTCCGCACGTCCACGAAGCCGCCGGCCAGCTCCTCCACCCGCCGCGTCATCTCTCGCGCGGCCTTGTTGGTGAAGGTGAGCAGCAGGATGCCCTCCGGAGGCACCCCGCGCTCCAGCAGCCGCGCCACCCGGAACGTCAGCGTGCGCGTCTTGCCCGAGCCCGCTCCGGCGATGACGAGCGCCGGCCCGTCTCCCGCCTCCACGGCGCGCAGCTGCTCCTCGTTGAGGAGCGCCGCGTAGTCGATCCGCAGGGCGGGCTTCGCCGGAGCAGCGACCTTCAGCGTGTAGGTGCGCGTGGCCATGAGCCTCCGGACTCTAACCCCCGCCCCGCGAGCAGGCAGGGAAAATCCGTTCAGTCCCCGCGTGCCGAGAGGGCGGCGAGCCGAGCGGCCGCCAGGGCACGGACCTCGGGCGACGGATCCCGATCCCTCGCCACCTCCAGCAGCACCGGAGCGAGCCTGGGCAGCTTCGTGCCCACCGCTCCCAGCGCCTCCGTGCGCTCCTTCACCGCGCTGGTCAGGCGCTCGCGCACCTGCTGATCCCGGCACAGCCGCACGCCCGGGTTCTGCTGGCGCAGCAGCAGCTCCGCGTCCGCCAGCCGCGCCTCCGAGAGCTTCACCGCGTCCTGGGCCGCCCGCTCGAAGCTGTTGAGGTCCTCCGGAAACTCCGTCGCCTGCTTGCGCGCCAGCGCGATGGCCTCCGCCGCGAAGCGCGCGTTCTCCGCCGCCGCGCAGAGCTGACGCGCCGACGCCAGCGGCACCCCGCCCTCGGGGGACACCACCTCTTCCTTCGCCACGCCGTGCGCCCACAGCGCGAGCTGCCGCGCCGCCACCGCCGAGGAGAAGAGCTGCCGGCGCTCCTGGCGGATCTTCACCCAGCGGCGGAGCACCACCGGATCCGGGTTGTTCGCGTCGAAGGCCCGCTGGTACTCGGTGGCCGCCAGCTCGAGCTGCCCCGTCAGATCCAGCAGCGCCGCGATGGTGAGGTACACCTCCGCGCTGCTCGCACGCTCGCGCAGGCCCTCCAGCCGCGCCGCCACCTCGTACTCGGCCACGTCGCGCGGCAGGGCGCGCAGCACCGTCTGCAGGCTCTCCAGCGCGTACTGGCGGATCAGCGGGTTGCGCGCCGTGCGGAAGGCGTTGAGCAGCGGCTCCAGCGCGCGCACCGAGACGTGCTGCCCCAGCTCCTCCGCCGCCTGCCAGCGATCCAGCGGATCCAGCGCGCCCAGCGACTGCTGCAGATCCGAGAGCTCCCTCAGGTAGAAGTTCACGTACGAGGCCTGCGCCAGCGGCTCCCGCGAGGCCAGCGCCTCACGCACCGCCCTGGCCCGAGACAGCCGCTTCGGAAAGTCCTCGAGCTGGGGCCCCAGCGGGTGCCCCTTCACCTTCGCCTCGGCCTCCTCCAGCAGCCCGGAGACGAGCAGGCCCTCCACCTCCAGATCCAACAGCCGCGCCTTGGCCTTCTCGCGGTGTTGGCCGGCCGGGAAGTCCCGCAGGTACGCGAAGAGCTTCGTCGCGCCCGAGACCCTTGCCTGCGCGAAGGCCTGATCATCCAGCCGCGCCTCCACCTCCTGCCGCCGGGGATCGTCCCCCACCTCGCGCAGGAACGCCGAGAGCCGCTTCGGATCCGCCGAGGTGCTCAGCTCCTTCTGCTCGGCCTCGGTCATCAGCCGCCGGGCCTCCTCGCGCTGCGAGCCATCCGGGTGGTCCGCCAGGAACTGCCGCCAGACGGCCACCGTGCCCGCCTCCTTCGCGGCGTTGAAGCGCAGCCCCTCCAGCAGCGAGCTCGCCGCGCGGGCCTGCGGCGCCTCCGGATAGGCCTCCAGGAAGCGCTTGTAGGCCAGCACCGTGTGGAGCTTCTGCGCCCGCGCGAACTCCAGCTCCTCGATGCGCGCCTCGGCCGGCTCGGCCATGTCGTCCTTCGGGTACTCGCGAAGGAACTCGCGGTAGGCCTCCACCGTGTCCGCGTCCTTGGCGCGCTGGTACGCCTGGGACGCACAACCCGTGAGAGACAGCAGCACCGCGAGCGCAAGAAGCCTGGGCATCACCCCACCATTATCCCACCTGTCCAGAAACGGAAAACCCAAGCATCGACGCCCGGTTGCCTGGGTGTGTTTTTTGACGACACGGCCTCGTGGAAGGACCATGTAGCACGTGGACTTACAGGGAGGTCTCATGAGGCTCTTCGCGCTGCTGGCCGGGATGGTGTGGATGACGGGGTGCGCCACGGGTGCCACCGGAGCGCCCCTGGGTGGCCAGCTGGCCTTCGAGAACCTGCGGTACCGGCCCGCCACTCCCGCCGCCATGCCGCGAGGCATTCCCGACGAGCCCGAGGAGGCTCCGCCCGCCGTCGCCGAGGCCCCGCCGCCGGCCGAGCCCCGCCCCGCCGTGGCGAAGCGGCCGACGCCCCCTCCGAGCAAGAAGGCCCCGGCCTCCCGCGAGGCGCGCACCGAGCCGAAGAAGCGCGCCCAGCCCGTGTCCCGCCCCGTCGCCAATCGGGATGGCCGCGAGCTGGTGGTGGCCACCGCCCGCGCGCTGGTGGGCCAGCCCCAGGTGAGGGTGGGAGGCCGCGCGTACCCCAGCGACTGCACCGGGCTGGTGGAGGCGGTCTACTCGCAGGCCGGCGTCCCGCTGAAGGGCACGTCCAAGCCGGGAGACAACGGCGTCACCGCCATCTATCGGTACGCGCTGAACCACGGCCGCGTCTACAACGGCGGCCGTCCCCTGCCCGGCGATCTCGTCTTCTTCCGGGAGACGTACGATCAGAACCGCGACGGCCGGCGCAACGACGGGCTCACGCACGTGGGGCTGGTGGATCAGGTGGACGCGGACGGCACCGTCACCGTCATCCACCGCGTGAAGCGCGGCGTGGTGCGCTACCGGATGAACCTCTCCAAGCCCGGCGTCGGCAAGGATCCAAGCACCGGCAAGGTGCTCAACGACACGCTGCGCGCCCCGGGCCAGGGCCGGTCCTTCGCCCTCACCGGACAGCTCTTCGTGGCCTACGCCAGCGTGCTGCCCTCCTCCAAGCCGGTGGTGGTGGCCCAGCGGTAGCGGGCCTCACCCCGTCGTCGGCTAGGAGGCCACGCGCTCCGGCTCGTCGGTCAGCGCGACGGCCACCTGGTACACCTCGTTCTTCTTGAAGGGCTTCTTGAGCTCCGTCAGCCCGTGGGCTTGGCCGAACTCCCGGCGCATCTCCTCCAGGGAGTAGTCCGAGAAGGCCGAGCACAGGACGACGGGCAGCGAGGGCGCCACCTTGCGCAGGTGCCGCAGCGTCTCGAAGCCGTTCCAGCCCGGCGGCATGCGGTAGTCCAGGAACACCAGCGAGTAGGGCCGCCCCTCGGCCAGCGCCTGGCGCACCTTGGCGACGCCCTCCCGGCCCTGGAAGACCGAGTCCAGCTCGAAGCCTGGGTGCGTGGACTTCGTGGAGGGAGGCGCCACGCCGAACAGCGCCTCCTCCAGCCGCGCGAGATCCTCCCACTCCTGCGCCGGGCCGGGAGTGAGGATCCGGACGAAGTCCTTGTGGATGTCCTCGGAGTCGTCGATCACCAGGATCCGGCGCTTACGCATGGGATG
This sequence comes from Hyalangium gracile, assembly GCF_020103725.1. Lineage (NCBI taxonomy): Bacteria > Pseudomonadati > Myxococcota > Myxococcia > Myxococcales > Archangiaceae > Hyalangium > Hyalangium gracile. The sequence goes on from NZ_JAHXBG010000015.1 coordinate 245,398, forward strand.
GCTCGCTCTGTGCCTGGGGCTTCACAGGGAGCTCCAGCGCGAACGAGGCGCCCTTCCCCACTCCGTCGCTGTGCACGCTCAACGCGCCCCCCAGCTCCTGGGCCGCCAGCGCGCTGGAGTGCAGCCCGAAGCCATGCCCTCCCTGGCGAGTGGTGAAGCCGCGCTGGAAGATGCGGTGGAGCACCTCCGGTGCGATGCCCACGCCATTGTCCCTCACCTCGATACGGACGCGGTCATCCGAGCCGGGGCTCACGCTCACGGTCAGGCGTCGTTCGTGATCGGGAATGGAATCCAGCGCGTGCTTGGCGTTGCTGATCAGGTTGACCAGGATCATCAGCACCTTGTGCTTCTCGGTCAGCACGTCTGGCACTCCCCCCATGTTCAGCTCCACTTTAACAGAGTGGCGACTGAGCGCAGCCTGATTGATGCGCACGGCATCCTCGACCAGCTCCCCGAGCTTCACAGGCTCGATCATCTGCATGGGGAGCTTCGCGTAGTCCTGCTGCAGCTTGACGATGGCGCCGATGTGCTCGGTGTGTCGGCTGACATCGCCGAGCAGGGTCTGGAGCTCCTGGCGCTGGGCCTGCAAGTGCTGGCCTGTCTTGCGCAGGAAGGGCAGCGCGTTGCGCCCGCGCGGGTCCTGGGTGACGAAGGCCGACAGCTCGGCCCGGTGCTCCTCCATCAGGTCCACCGTCCGCTCCACGTTCTCGATCTTCATCGCGGCCAGCCGCTCCTGGGCCACCATCGTGGAGGTCAGCACGCTGTTGAGCACGTTGCCCACGTTGTGCAGCACGTTGGTGGCGATCTCCGCCCGTCCCACCTGCCGGGCCGTCTCCACGAGCTGCCGGTGGACGTCCGTGAGCTCCTGGGTGCGCTGCACCACCCGCTGCTCCAGCCCCTCGTTGGCCTGCCGCAGGGCCTCCTCGCGCCGCTGGACCTCCTGGGCCATCAGGCGGAAGGCGCTGGCCAGCCGCCCCAGCTCGTCGTCCCGCGAGGACTCCAGGGAGACCTTGAAGTCGCCGGCCGCCACCTGATCCGTGGCCTGGGTGAAGGCCACCAGCGGACGGGAGATCTGCTGCCGCAGCACCCAGGACATGATGGCGAGCTCCACCAGCAGCGACACCAGGCCGAACATCAGGACATAGCGCGCCACCCCGAAGGCATCCGAGGAGACCACGTGCTCGGGCTGCACCGTGACGAAGTTCCAGTGGGGCCCGCGCAGCCGCGCCGCGGCCAGGTACTCGCCATGGTCCTTCAGCTCCACGCCGATCTGGTCGGGCGGCCGGGCCTTCACCGCCTCGAAGATGGCGCGCAGGTGGGCGCGCTGCTGCTCGGAGCCCCCCTGCTCGAAGACCTCCTCCGGCTTCCGGGTGTCGCTCAGGATGTTGTAGGGCTCCACGCCGCCCTTCACCCGCAGGTGCGGGTGGGCGATGAGCAGGCCATCGTCGCGGAACAGGAGGTTGTAGGCCTGCGGCAGGTGGATGTTGAGGGTCCGGACCATCAGCTCGTCCAGGAGCACGTCATGGGAGATCGTCCCGATGTGGCGGCCGCCCACGTCCACGGGCGTGACGACCGTCACCATCCAGGTCCGGGTGGGCACGTCCTCGAAGATGCCCGTCCAGGCCGGCTTCCGCTGGGGATTGTTCTCGGGCAGGCCCAGCGTGAAGTACTCCTGGTTCAGGATCGAGAAGGTGGGCTCGAGCTCGAGGAAGTAGTTGGGCGCCGCCGGGAAGTACCCCACCAGGGTCCCCTCCGGCAGCATCACGCCGGTGCTGACGAAGCGGACATGGTAGGCCGGGCCGTACTGGCTCACCATGTCGTAGGCGGCCAGGGTCCGGCGGCGGAAGTCGGCATCGTCCTTCACGCCCCGGGGTATGTAGACGCCCGGCTGCTTCGTTCCGTCGAAGCCCTCGCGCCGGTTGCGGATCGTCCCATCCGGCTGGCGCGTGAAGAGGCTGTCGAAGCGCGGGTTGGGGTCCTGCTCGAGCCAGGCCTGGAACCGCTCCTCCAGGGCCTTCGCCATGCGCGCATGGTTGTCCTGCGCGAGGACGAAGATGACCTCCTCGCGCTGGCTGTGGTCCGTGACGGCCCGCTCCAGCTGCGAGAGGGCCTCGGTGCGGAACGAACGGAAGATGTGGAAGTAGCTGACGAGGGTGGTGAGGGCGATGATCACCCCGACGCGCACGCCCATCTTGATGAGCGTGGAGCGAGCCAGGGAGGAACGAGCACGAGGAGCGGTGACAGGCGAGGTGGACATCGCGATCCAACTAGGGCGTGCTGAGGGGATTCGCGGGATCGCTTCCCGCGGCCCGCTCGTCTCCGTCGAGATATCCGTCCATATCGCGATCGATGCCGATGCGCACGCCGGAGCCTGGAGGGGTGCAGGTGTAGGTCAGCGCCCCCCCGCTCGTGACGACGAGCGTGCGGAGGACGGTATCGGAGACGGTGGGCAGCGCCTGCCGGTCGCTCCGGAACCGTCCGGCGCCCACGTAGAGGTATCCCACCTGCTTTCCGGCGACCCGGCCCTTGGCCACCAGGTCGCAGTCGCCGGCGGCCGCGCGCGCCATCAGCAGGTGGATGCGCGAGTGCGCCACCAGCGGGTTGAAGGCCGTGAGGGTCACCTGCTGGCCGACGATGGGCGCCAGGTTGGTGTCGAAGGCCAGCATGAACTCCTCCATGTCCCGCTTGGCCTGGACGCCCTCTGGCGTGCGAGGGATGCCCACCTGGTTGAAGATGGGATCGAAGTCGAAGCCGCTGTTGAAGAGGAACAGCGTGGGGATGCTCCCGTCGCTGTTGAAGCCGAAGCCGCGGATCTGATCGCCCATGAAGGGATCCGCGCCCACCGAGCCGAAGCCGAAGGCGGCGCCGAACATGCCGACCTTCTGGTACATGTTGCGCAGGTGCGGGACCTTGGGGAACAGCGGCTCGGCGTCGAAGGACGCGCGGCCGTCCCCGCCGAAGAACCCCTTGAAGAGCCCCTTCTCCGGGTTGCCGTTCGGATCCAACCGGTGACAGGACTCGCACGAGCCGTTGAAGAAGCTGGTGACGTTGATGAAGAAGTCCTTGCCCGCCTGCTGCCGCGCGGTGAGGGCGTTGTCCAGGTTCCGCACCGGGTTGGGCGGGTACATGATCTGGAGGGCGAAGTCGGTGAACTTCTGCATCTCCGCGGGCGTCAGCTGCGCGCCGCGGCCGAGCAGATCCTGGAAGGCCGGGTTGAACTGCTTGAAGGCCGCGGCCTCGTTGAACGTCCCGCTGTCCGGCTGAGCCGTCGGCTCGGTGTCGCCTCCGTTGCGGTCGCCACGCCAGTGCATCGAGCCGTGGTTCGCCATGCCCCGCAGGCTCTGGGTCAGCAGCGGGCCCTTCATCGGATGGAAGCGGGTGTCCTGGCCGAAGGTGGGATCGTCACCGAACTCGGGCAGCACCGGGACGACGGGGCTGGGGTTGTCCTTCACCACGCCGTCCGGGTTGCCGAGATCCCAGGCCAGGCTGTCGGAGTCTCCGAAGATGTGGCAGCTGCCGCACGACGAGTCCCCGTGGCTCGAGCCGTTGCGCGCGTCGTAGAGGAACGGCCGCCCCTGCACCACGCTGGGCGGCTCGGGGTTGTACATGGGCAGGTGGGCGATCTCCTGGCGGGTGGCGGTGTTGACGATGGAGATCGCGTTGTCGAAGCGCGTGAGCACGTACAAGCGCCCGCGCGCCTCGTCGAGCACCATGCCGGTGGGGCCTCCACCGCTCAGGAGGATCTGGTTCGCGGTGCTCGGCACGAAGGTGTCCGCCTCGAGCGCGGCCGTGGAGTAGACGCCGAGCTTCGAGGAGCCGAACGCGGCCACATAGAGGGTGGCGCCGTTGGACGTCACCGCCATCCCGAGCGGCTGCGCGAGGCTCTTCTCGTTCTCCGGGTTGGGGATGGGCGCGCAGCAGGTGCCGTAGTTGATGTGCTTGTTGAGGTGCCGCGGCGTGACGCCCGAGGGGCTCAGCACCGTGATGCGGCTCTCGTGCAGGTGCCCGCGCAGGCTTCCGCCGGCGAAGACGCCCGGGCCCTCGAAGCGCAGATCGTTGCGGGCCTCGGTGTTGCTGACGTACACCTTCCCGCTCACCGGGTTGACGGCCATGTTGAACAGGATGGTGCCGACGCCGGAGTAGAAGCCGCTGGCGCCGGGCAGCTGCGCCGGAGGGTTGGCGGTGGCGGAGATGGCGAACACGTCCTTGTCCGGCAGGTTGAACCGCACCGTGGTCGTCCAGGGGCGGTTCAGCACGTCCACCCAGTCCTGGCCGTTGTGCCGCACGAGGATCGACACCTCCGGCCTCGGCGCCCCCTGGAAGTTGGTGTCAGGCCCCGGGACGCCGCCCGCGGCCGCGCCGCCATTGGGCACCGCGCTCTCGTGGAGCACCGTGCTGCGGTTGCCGGAGTGGAACGCCGCCGCGTAGACGCGCGAGCCGTCGGGCGTCACCGCCAGCGCGCGCGGCGTGTCGCTGAACAGGTTGAGGATCGTGAGCGGCGTGCCCCCCAGCGAGATGCCCAGGTTGTAGGCGTCGAAGACCCAGACGTCGGCCCGGCCCACGCCCGGCGTGGTGAACTGGGGATCGAACGGGACGTTCTGGCCGCGGTGGGCCGCGGTGATGAAGGCGCGCGACCTGCCAGGCCCGGCGAAGACGATGTCGCGAGGCTCGTCTCCCACGAGCAGGGTCCGCACCACGGCGCCGCCACGGCCGTCCGAGTCCACCCGGACGACGCTCACGCTGTCGGACAGGTGGTTGACGACCCAGACCTCCTCGTCCGTGCGCGCGGCGACGGCGACGGGCTCCAGGCCGACGGGCACCGAGCCGCGATGCGAGAGTCCCCCGCTCTCGACCCGGAAGATCTCCAGGCGGTTGTCGGGCGTGTTGACGGCGAAGAGGAACCGCCCGCTCGGCGAGAGCGCCAGGGGTCGGACCTGACCGCTCTCGAAGAGGGTGAACGCCCCGGAGACCTGGCCATGAGCCGCGGTCAGTCCCGTGAGCAGCAATACAGCAAGGAGAGATCTCGAGAGGTGTCGGCGCACGACGAGCTCCTGACGCTCCAGCTCGCTCTCCACGAGCGGCGAGCGACAGGCTCGCCACCGGGCCAGAGGAGCGGGAAGGTTCAGGATGGTGCGCCTGGGCAGCCCACGCTGTAAACACAACAAACGGATCCGCGCGCGCCGCTCATCTGGTGAGAATGGACCCTGGGTCCGCAGCGCACCCGATGACACCCTCGATGGAATTCTTGCGCCTGGACACCTCTGTCGAGGCCTCGGAAGCCTTGACAACGGGCCCGGCTACCAGGAGCCGGGCCCGGGACTTCGACTTCAGGAGGCGCGGGCGGTGCGATCCCACGCCGCCTTCTGCGCGTTGCGCAGGAAGCGCCAGAAGCCCACGACGATGGCCAGGTTCATCGTCACGAAGTAGTAGGCCATGGAGGCGATGCGGCGCCCCGTGCCCTTGAGCACGCCCGCCTTTCCCAGGTACGCCAGCGCGTAGAACATCACCTGGGTGAAGAGCGTCAGCCGGTAGAAGACGCTGTCGAGCAGGAACAGGTTGGCCAGCAGCGCCGCCGCCATCAGCGCCGGAGCGCACCAGCGCAGCAGCTTGTGGGACCAGAAGGCGAACGAGGCGAAGCCCGCCGTGGGCAGCAGCAGCCCGGGCACCATCTTCAGGCTCTGGAAGTTGCCCGCCGCGATGCGCGCCCGGCGACCGAACTCCTTGCCGTAGTCCTCCGTCGTCTCCTCGTGCGCCACGGCCTCGGCCTCGTAGACGACCTTGTAGCCCTGCTCGAGGATGCGCAGCGGGATGACGAAGTCATCCACGATGGTGGACGGCGGCAGCTGCGTGAAGAGCGTGCGGCGGATGGCGTACAGCCCGCCGTTGGCCCCCACCACCGCGCCCCGCTTGCCCTCGTAGAACTTGATGAGGGACTCGTAGTTCCAGTAGGCGCTCTCCTCGTAGTCCTTCTTCGTCGGGTTGTAGAGCCGCAGCTTGCCGCAGACGGCGCCCACCTCCGGATCCTCGAAGTGGCGCACCAGCGCCTGGATGGCCTCGGGCTCGATCATCGTGTTGGCGTCCGAGAGGACGATGATCTCCCCCTGGGCCGAGGGGATGCAGCGGTTGAGCACCGTCGTCTTCCCCGCGCGCGGCGCCGGAGACAGCCGCACCCGCGGATCGGCGCACTGGCGGACGATCTCGTCCGTGCCGTCCGTGGAGCCGTCCGAGCCGATCAGCACCTCGAAACGCAGGGCCGGATACTTCAGCGCCAGACTGTTCTCCAGCTTCTGCCGGATGCAGCTCGCCTCGTTGTAGGCGGCCACCACCAGGCTCACCGAGGGCACGGACGACGCCTTGGACTCGCGGCGCCGGCCCTCCCCTGCCTTCATGCTCCGGAGGTTGTGGAAGACCTGGGCCACACCCTCCATGGCGAATAGACACAGTGGGTAGAAAAAGTACGTGTGCAGCAGCAGCAAGGCCGCGCACCAGAAGAAGACCTCCGCCATCACCCTCGCCTCCGCGCTCCCAGCGCTTCGAGTCCGAGCGGGGATGAGCAAGGGGCGTGCCGCCGCGGCAGGAGCCCTCTTCCCTCGGAGAACGTCCGCTGCCGGTCGATCCGAGGCGTGTGAAGCTGAACTTTCTCCAGCCTCGAGAGGAGGGAGACTGAAAGCCTGTCAGGGCGTGGGAGCGGTGTCCGCCGCCCACTTCTGGAGCTTCCGAGCAAGCGCGTGGTTCGGGTTGAACGCCAGGACGGCCTCGAGCAAGGCCTGGGCCGCGGAGGGATCCTTCTGACGCAGCGCCAGCCGGGCGCCCAGCACGTAGGCGCGGAGGAAGGTCGGGTCCCGCTCGCGCACCTGGGCCAGCTGCTCGGACACGGTGGCCAGCGCGGACGGGGGCGTGCCGGCATTGAGGCCGTACTCGGCCAGGGCGAGGACGCTCCAGTGCGGGCGGGCCTCCACCTTCTTGAGCCGCTCGGCCAGGGCGACGGCCTGGGGCGTGCCGTTGACGGCCTCGGAGATCGCCTGGGCCTTCACCCGGGCGACGACATCGGCCGCCGGCTCCGTCTCGGGGGCCAAGCGGATGACGGCCAGGGACTGATCGAGCCGCTTCGTCAGGTCCGTGGCCGCCGCCTCGAGGGAGCGCTTCTGCTCGCCCTGGGTGGCCAGCTCCTGCCGGCGCGCGTTGACGCGGCTCGGCCAGTCGACCGTGGCCTTGGCGAGCTCCAGCTGGGAGATCTCCTTGCGCAGGCGCGCCTCTTCCTGGTGGACCCACTCGAGCTCGACCTTGAGATCGTCGAGATGCAGCGCGAGCGCCACGACGAGCTCGGCCTGGGCCTCGGTGTACTTCGGGTAGCGGCCCACCAGCGAGGTCAGCTCCCGGATGGCCTGCTCCCGGGAGGCCGCGTCGTCCCGCCGCAGCAGGCTCGCCGCGCTCTCCTTGGCGGACACGGCATCCCCGGGCAGCTCCGCGCCCTGGTTGCGCCACACCGGATACGAGAGCCACGCCGTGAGGCCCAGCGCCACCACGGCGGCCAGGATGATGAAGAGGCGCTCCCTGCCACCGCCCGAGGACGGCTCCGAGGCGGATCGGGCGCTCCCGGGACGCTCCGGGACGATGAGCTCGGGAGGCAGCTCCAGCGCGGGCGCACGGCGCGAGGCAGCGATGGGCCCGCTGCGCTCGAGCTCCGTCTCTTGCGGGAGGGAAGGCAACGCGGGCCCCGGGAGCCCGACCGGCTCCTCGGGCAGCTCGACGGGGGGCGCAGCCTGGGGCCCGGTCGGGTGACGCTCCCGCGTCACACTCCGAGGGGGCATGGGCGAGGGCGCGGGCTCTGCCAGCCACGGCGCGGAGTGGCTGTCAGCTCCAGGAGCCGGGGCAGCGGTCTCCATCGCCTTTCGAGCCGCCTGGACCTCCGTGGAGCCGAAGGTCTGGGTAGTGGCGGAGGTCGGCGAAGGACCGGGGACGGAGGCGGCGCCGAAGACCTGGGTCGTGGTCGCCGGGGGCGCCTTCGCGGCCACGGCCCCCGCGCCGAAGACCTGCGTCGTGGAGGCCGAGGGAGGAGGAGGCGGCGGCACCGAGGCGGCGCCGAAGACCTGCGTCGTGGTGGCTGGGGGGGCCTTCGCGGCCACGGCGGGCGCACCGAACACCTGCGTCGTGGTGGCGGGCGAGGACTGCGGCGGTGGGGGCGCGCCAAACACCTGCGTCGTGGTGGCGGGCGAGGACTGCGGCGGTGGGGGTGCGCCGAACACCTGCGTCGTGGTGGCGGGAGAAGACTCCGGCGGCGGCGTGGGCGCGCCGAACACCTGCGTCGTGGTGAGGGGAGAAGGCTGCGGGAGCGCGCCAAACACCTGCGTCGTGGTGGCGGGAGAAGACTGCGACGCCGCGCCCGTACCAGTCCCCCGCGCCTTCGCGGCCACGGCGGCCGCACCGAAGACCTGGGTCGTGGAGGGAGACGCCGCGGGAGCGCCTGGAGCGCCGAACACCTGGGTCTTCCCGCCCGGCTGCAGGTGCGTCCCTGGGATGGGCGTGCCGGCCGGAGGCGTCGGAGCCTCATCCGGCGCGGGCGTGGAAGGCGGTACCACTCCGAAGATCTGGGTCGTCTGGGTGTTGGGCGGGCCCTGCCTCGAGGCCCCCTGCATGGGGCTGCCAAAGACGCCCGTCTTCGTCCCCACGGAGGAGCGAGCGGGGCTCTGGACCGGGCCGGCGACGCGCACCTCTCCCGAGGGCGTGGCCGTGAAGACCTGGCTGCAGCGCGTACACTGCACCGAAGCCCCCGAGGGCGGCAGCAGCCGGGGGTCGAGATCGTACTGGCTCGAGCACTGGGGGCAGGCGATCTGCACGCAGCGTGCTTACCACACAGGGCGGGTGGACGGTGCCTCTCGTAACTCGGTGGCTGCCTGGAGGGTCTCCAGCTTGGCGGAGCCGACGCCGGAGACGGCATCCACCTCGGCCCAGCTCGAGAAGCGCCCCTGGGCCTCGCGGGCCTCCACGAGCTTGCGCGCCAGCGAGCGCCCTACCCCCGGCAGCCGGGCAAGCTCCTCCTCCGAGGCGGAGTTGAGGTCCAGCTTCAGCCCGAGCGCCAGGGCCTGCGCGCCGGTGGGAGGAGCACCCTCGCCACAGACAGCCACCCCGTCCCGGAAGCGCACCTGGGCGGGCGCGCAGTCCAGGGCGGGGGTCGGGCTCGGCCACCGCCACCGCACCACCCCCCCGAGCGCCATCAGCCCGAGTGTCGCGGCGGCGAGCGAGCCCGTGCGGTTCACGCGCGGCCCTTCATGGGGACGGACTCGGCGACGCCCTCCGCGGCGGGCTTGTCCAGGCCGAACGCCGTGTGCAGCTCGCGCACCGCCAGCTCCGTGTAGTTGGAGTGGATGACGCACGAGACCTTGATCTCCGAGGTGGAGATCATCTGCACGTTGATGCCCGCGCCGGCGAGCACCTTGAACATCTTGGCGGCCACGCCCGAGTGGTTGCGCATGCCCACGCCGACGATGGACACCTTGGAGATGTTGCCATCGGTCTCGACGGCCTCGGCCTTCACGGCCTTGGCGATCTTCTTCACCGTGTCGTTGGCCTTGACGAGGTCCGCCTTGCCCACGGTGAAGGTGAGGTCCGTGCGGCCATCCTTGGAGACGTTCTGGACGATGAGGTCCACGACGATGCTCTTCTCGTCGAGCGCGCCGAAGATCTTCGCCGCCACGCCGGGCACGTCGGGCACGCCACGGATGGCGATCTTCGCTTCGTTCTTGTCGTAGGCGATGCCGCTGACCACCACGTCTTCCATCGAAGGATCCTCCTCACACACCAGCGTGCCGGGGTCGTCCGAGAACGAGGACTTCACCCAGAGCGGCACCTTGTACTTCATGGCGAACTCGACCGAGCGGATCTGCAGCACCTTGGCGCCCACGCTGGCCAGCTCCAGCATCTCCTCATAGGAGATGCGGTCCAGCTTGCGCGCGGCGGGCGCCACGTTGGGGTCGGTGGTGTAGACGCCGTCGACGTCCGTGTAGATCTCGCAGGCATCCGCCTTGAGCGCGGCGGCCAGGGCCACGGCGGTGGTGTCGGAGCCGCCACGGCCCAGCGTGGTGACGTTGCCGTCCTCGTCGATGCCCTGGAAGCCCGCCACCACGACGATGTTCTTCTTCTTCAGGGCCGCGCGGATCTTCTCCGAGTCGATGCTCTTGATGCGGGCCTTGGAGAAGTCGCTGTCGGTGACGATGCGGACCTGGCTGCCCATGAAGCTGACGGCCTTGCGCTTCTGTGCCTGGATGGCCAGCGCCACCAGGCCGATGGAGACCTGCTCTCCGGTGGCGGCGACGACGTCCTGCTCGCGCTCGTTGGGCCGGTCGGTGATCTGCGACACCAGCTTGAGCAGGCGGTTGGTCTCTCCGGACATGGCGGAGACGACGACGACGACATCGTGGCCAGCCTTCTGGGTCGCGATGCAGCGACGCGCCACGTTCTTGATGCGCTCGACGTCTCCGACCGAGGTTCCGCCGTACTTCTGGACGATGAGTGCCAAGGTGCTTGAACCCCTCTCTACTTGACGGGCGGACCCTATTGGGCGCATCCCCGGGTGTCAAAGCTGTCGTGCTACACCGTTCGTCGCTGGCCCTCCGGCCCGTTTCGGCTACGGTGCGCGCCCTTTCGTTGGAGCCCCCATGTCCCTGCCCCGCATGCTCATCGATGGAGACACCCTGAAGCTGGAGGAGATCCTCCAGGTGGCCCGCCACGCCGTCACCGTGGAGCTGGCCCCCGAGGCCGCCACGCGCGTCCGCGCCTCGCGGGCCCTGGTGGATCGGGTGGCCGCCGGGGATGCCCCGTCCTACGGCATCAACACGGGGTTTGGCACCCTGGCGGAGGTGCGCATCGACAAGAAGGACCTGCGCGAGTTGCAGCGCAACCTGATCCTGTCGCACGCGGCGGGGGTGGGCACGCCGCTGCCGCTGCCGGAGGCCCGGGCGCTGCTGCTGCTGCGGTGCAACGTGCTGGCGAAGGGGTTCTCGGGGATCCGGCCGGAGACGCTCCAGCTGGCGCTGGAGATGCTGAACCGGGACGTGGTGCCGGTGGTGCCCGAGCGGGGCAGCGTGGGGGCGTCGGGAGATCTGGCGCCGCTGGCGCACCTGGCGCTGGTGTTCATCGGCGAGGGCGAGGCGTACTACCAGGGCGAGCGGCTCCCGGCGCGGCAGGCGTTGGAGCGGGCGGGGCTGCAGCCGGTGGTGCTGGAGGCCAAGGAGGGCCTGGCGCTGGTGAACGGCACGCAGGCGATGTGCGCGGTGGGCACGCTGCTGCAACTGCGCGCGGAGATGCTGGCGGATCTGGCGGACGTGGCGGGGGCGATGACGCTGGAGGGGCTGCTGGGGAGCCACAAGCCCTTCATCCCGGAGATCCACGACGTGCGAGCCCACCCGGGCCAGAAGGCGTGCGCGGCGCACCTGCGGCGGCTGCTCGCGGGCAGCGATCTGGTGGAGACGCACGTGAACTGCAGCAAGGTGCAGGATCCGTACAGCCTGCGGTGCATGCCGCAGGTGCACGGGGCGGCGCGAGAGGGGCTGGCGTTCGCGCGGCGCATCCTCGATGTGGAGGTGAACAGCGCCACGGACAACCCGCTGGTGTTCGTGGACTCGGAGCGGATCGTCTCGGGCGGCAACTTCCACGGGCAGCCGGTGTCGCTGGCGATGGACGTGGCGGCGATGGCGCTGACGCAGCTGTCGGCGATCAGCGAGCGGCGGGTGGAGCAGCTGGTGAACCCGTCGTTGTCGGGGCTGCCGCCGTTCCTGGCGAAGAACTCGGGGTTGAACTCGGGGTTCATGATCGCGCAGGTGACGAGCGCGGCGCTGGTGGCGGAGTCGCGCGTGCTGAGCCATCCGGCGTCGGTGGACTCGATTCCGTCCTCGGCGGGCCGGGAGGACCACGTGTCGATGGGGATGACGGCGGCGCTCAAGGGGCGGCAGGTGGCGGAGTTCACGCGCTCGTGCCTGGCCATCGAGCTGTTGTGCGCGGCGCAGGCGCTGGACTACCGGCAGCCGGTGAAGGCGGGCAAGGGTCCGCAGGCGGCGTACGAGCTGATCCGCGGCAAGGTGCCCACGATGGAGAAGGATCGCGAGCTGCACCGGGACATCGCGGCGGTGAGCGCGCTCATCGACTCGGGCGAGCTGCTGGAGACGGTGCGCGCGGCCACCGCGTGAAGTGGCTCAATCGAGGAAGCGGCGCTCCCAGCGGCGCGTCTCTTCCATGGGGCGGCGAAGCACGGGAACATCAGTCCGGTGGAGCCATGGCTCCAGTACCCGTGCGAGTTCTCGGTAGGCGGGGAGCACATCCCCCCGCTCCACGTCGCCCGCTTCTGGCCACTCGCCCAAGGTGATGGCGACCTTGTCTTCCGCCACCTCCTGCACGCTCGTGCCAGGGTGGCGGAGCCGCGTCCGCAGCCCTTCCACCCCTCCCAGCTCACGGAGAACAGGCTGCCCCAGGAAGTTCACCCAGTGAGGGCCCCGGATGCGCGTACCCACCTCCCACGAGTACCCGGACTCGCCTGGGATATCGATCCCAGGGTAACGCATCCAATGGTGAGCCAGGGCCGTCGACACCCCGACCAGATCGAGCCCGCCGACGAACGCCAGACCGCAGGAACCCGAGCACAACGGCAGCAGTGAAGCGAGCTCGATGGCCAGCTCACGCACCCGTGCAGGGCCATGCTCCTCTAGAAACTCCGTGGAGAGCCAGAAGGTCGCCTCGCACATCGCATCCGGCTTGTTCATCCTGGCGATGGCCTCAGGATCCTTGCCTCGGTACAGAAAAGCAGAGCGGCCCGAGACATCGGGCGCCTCCAAGGTGATGCGCGGCCCCTCATCCTCGAGAAGCTGGCGTCGGACGAGCTCCCACCCTTGCTCATTGAGCTCCCTCCAATCCCCTTCTTCGTCCGCATAAAGCCCCAGTGCCTTGGGACCGATGCTTCGCAGATAAGCATCCAGCGCGCGCATGACGTCCTGCACGATCGCCTGGTGAGGCGGGCGCATGTAGAACGTCATGCTCAGTGCCTCACGTGCCACGACGGTACCGTTCCGGGCCTCGATGCGAATCCGCGGGTAGTGCTCGCTCATCGACTCACTCCGAGATGCGGCTGGACGAGTCCAGCGTGGCCACGAGTCTCCACGAGCCTGAATGGAGCAACATCGGCCTGCTCTCCGGCCAGCGGGCGTAGCGCATGGAGTCCTCCGAGGGTAGGCACCTCGTCTACCATGCAGGACAAATCCAGGAAATAATGGACTCCCCGCCAAACCGGGTGCTTTGCTCGGCGCATCGGGAGGAGTGCCATGGGCCAGTCTGCGAGGAGCCTCTTGCTTCGGACCTTGCTGGTCACCCTGGTCGCCTGTGAAGGGGCACCGCTCAACAATCACCCGAGTCCCGTCACCGTCGTCTCCATCGAACCTTCGGAGATGACCACCGATGCCCCCACGGCGCTGATCCTCCAGCTCAGCGGACTGCCCGCCCACCTCGACTACGGGCGAGGCCACGCCACGCTGCCCCCGATCACGGTCACCTTCGGCGCCGTCCTGTCTGTGCCCGGAGAGCCCCTCCCTCACGATCGTGTCCGCGCACAGGTGCCTCAGGGGCTACCTCCCGGCAGCTATGACGTGGGCATCCAGCTCGCCGACGGCCACACCGCCTCCCTCCCGATGGCCCTCATCGTCCGAGAAGCCCCAGATGGTGGCACTCCCGACGGCGGCACACCCGACGGTGGAGGCCCGCCCCCGGGCATCACGGGCTTCTCCTTCCAGACCCTCAGCGAGCAGGTCCAGGGCGTTCCCTTCGTCATCGCCATCCGCGCGATGGGCCCCGACGCCGTTCGGTTCCAGGGCACGGTGGAGCTCTCCAGCGCCTGGCAGGTGACCCCTTCCGTCACCGAGCCCTTCCACGATGGCGTGCTGGTCATGGACGTCTCCATCCAGACGCCCGGAGACACCGTCACCCTCACGGCCAGGGACTCGGAGGGCCGCACCGGCACGTCCAACCCCTTCCGCGTGCGCCCCGCGCCCTGATCCGCCCCTCGACGCGCGCCTACGCCGCCACGCGCCCGAGCGAGTTCGTCACCACCGTCTGCGTCCCGGTGAGCGACAGGGGGTTGCGGCGCACCGTGGCCTTCTCCAGCTCCGCGCCGCTCTGCGCCCACCATTGCGCGGCGTCCTCCTCCGTCCATTTCCCCGCGTCCGCGCATAGCTCCAGCGCGATCCGCAGCTCCCGAGCGTTGTTGAAGCGGGACTCGGGGCGCTTCTCCAGGCACCGCAGGATGGTGCCGCACAGATCATCCGGCAGCTCGCGCCCCACCCGCAGGGACGGCGGCATCGGCGGCGTGTTCACGTGGTGCGAGCAGATCTCCGACGCGCTCTGCCCCGTGAAGACGTGCCCACCGGTGAGCAGCGCATAGCCCACCGCTCCCAGCGAATAGAGATCCGCGCGACCGTCCACCTTCGTCGGGTCCACGATCGCCTCTGGCGCCAGGTAGTGCGGCGTGCCAGCCACCACGTTGGTCCGACCCGAGCCCGTGTCCTCGGAGACGCCGAGCTGCTTCACCAGCCCGAAGTCCAGCACCTTCACCATGTCCGGCACGCCCCGGCGCCGACAGAGGAAGAGGTTGGCCGGCTTGATGTCGCGATGCAGCAGCCCCATGCCGTGCGCCTCCTCCAGCGCGCCACACACCTGCCGGAGGATGTGGATGACCCGGGCGGGCGGCTGCGGCCCCGCCGCGGTCAGCAGGCGCTCCAGGTCCATGCCCTCCAGGTACTCCATCACGTAATAGAAGAGGCCCTCCGCGGTGCGGCCATAGTCATAGATGGCGATGGTGTTGGGGTGCGTGAGCTGGCTGGTGAGCTGCACCTCCCGCTCGAAGCGCTCCAGGCCATGGCCATCCACGTCGGTGCGCAGCAGCTTGATGGCCGTGCGGCGGCGCATCATCGCGTGGCTGGCCAGGTACACATCCCCCATGGCCCCCGCGCCCAGCATCTCCAGCAGCGTGTACTGGCCCAGCTTGCGCGCATCCCGGACCTGCTGCCGCAGGCCATACACCACCCGCGTCACGAGCGAGGCCATGATGACGGCGATGGCGCTCCAGAGCAGCGCATCGAGCGCCGGCAGGAGGAACCCCTCCAGAGTCCCCCGCCGCAGCAGGGCCAGGAAGACGGCGTCCGGCAGCGCGCCCGCCAGCGAGACCCAGAACGTCCTGCGGACGGACGTCGGGACGATCACCGCGCGGCAGATGAGCGCCGCGGTGGTGCCCAGCAGCAGCGAGTGGGAGTCGTTGTCGAAGTAGGCATCCACCTTCAACAGGAAGATCGCCCCCAGCAACCCCACGCTCTCCAGCCACCGCAGCAGCCGCGTGGAGCGCTGGGCCGTGCGGCACACCTGCCAGAGGGCGAACGCGATCACCACGCTGACCAGGTGGAAGGCATACCCGGGCGCGACGATCAGGTTGAGCCACGGCGTGTCGAGGAACACGAGCGCCGCGAGGCTCGTGATGACGTAGAAGCCTATGGCCAGGAGGAAGAGCGTCTTGAACAGGAACACCAGACGCTGCTGCAGGAACGCCCTCTCCTCCTCCGAGGGGAGCGATGCCGCGGCAATCGCGGCCGGCTGGGACAGATCCGGTGGCCCGAGGCGAACCATGCAGAGCGAATGTTCTATCACCAATGGTGAGAACCAGACTGCCTTGTAGTGCCGGACGCTCTCACAATCCTGGCTTTCCGGCGGAGCTGGCACCCACTTGACGGTTCGCGTCACGGCGCTCTCCCGCCCTGTCAGGTCGAGCTCATGTCAATGACCCTGCAGGGCTGACGCCGCCCCCTCACCGCCGGCCCGAGCGCCCCGCGGCCTCGATGAGGAGATCGGCGTAGCGGTTGCGCGCATCCTCTGGCCGGGTGCCGTCGCGGAAGTAGAACGTGAAGTCATCCCACGCGTCCGGGCGGTCGTCCGGGGCGAACATCCACGGGGCGATCCCTCCCACCCCCACGCGCCAGGCACAGAGGAGCCAGCCTCGGTAGATGGCGCGCCGCTCCTCGAGCGAAAAGTCCCCCTGGTTGCGCAGGCCGAACTCCCCGAGGAAGAGCGGCTTGCCCAGCTCCCTGGCGAGGGCGGCATGGTCCGAGATCCAGCTCGCCCCGCTCCGAGCGGTATGCACGGTCGGAATGCCCCAGTGCTCCGGGTAGAAGTGCACGCTGCCGAAGTCGATGTGCGGCGAGGCCGTGTTGCCCCGGAAGCTGCTCGACGCCTCGAAGAGGGACGCCGGCGGCACGCGGCTCCAGAACGCGGCGTCGTAGCCCTCGACGGAGGTGTCGAAGCCCTCCTCACCCGTCCCCACCAGGTGGCCGGGCGCCTGGGCCTTCACCACCGAGGCGATCTCGTCCACCCAGGCCCGCATCGCCTCCCCTCCCCTGTCCAGCCCGACGCCGCGCGGCTCGTTCAGCAGCTCCCAGCCCAGGACGGCGGGGTGCTCGCCATAGCGGATGCCATCGAAGGTGTTCGTGCGAGACAGCAGGAAGGTGATGTACCGCTTGTAGTGCTCGATCACCGCGCGCTCGGTGAAGAAGCGAGGATCCCCCTGGCGCGGAGCGGGCAGCCCAGCCCACGCCACGTACTGACGCGCGCCGCCATAGGCATCCCAGTAGTTGCCGAGCGGCAACACGAGCTTCACCCCATGGTGAGAAGCCCGCGCGAGCACCAGGTCCAGCCCCCGGAGACTGTCCTCGTCGTACTGCCCTGGCGCCACCTGGATGGTGGACACCCCTCGCTTCTCCGGCGCGTCGTTGAAGCCGTTGGTCCTCAAGCCCCACACACCCATCGCCGCGGCCTTGGAGAGCACCTCCTCCACGACCCGAGACTCCGTCTGCCCGCCGCGAAGCTCCCGCGCGGCCTCGTCCTGCAGGTAGTACGCGTTGAGCAGCACCGCCGAGGAGGGCGCGCCACCCAGCTGGATCGGGGGGCCCTCGGGACAGTCCGAGGCCTCCTCTTCGAGCTGCTCCAGGGACTCGCTCCCACACGCCACCAGCAGCGAGAGGAGCAGGCCCAGCGCCAGCTCCCCCGCCGTCACACCGCGGGCTACACGCTCCATCCGCTTCGCCATCACAGGTGATCAAAGCGGATGATGCGCTCCACGCGCCAGGTGCCCGCGGGCTCGACGGGCCTCAGCAGCATCAGCCTGGCGATCTGCCCCACCCCCACCTCGCACGCACGCCGGGCCGGTAGCGGCACCAGGTCTCCCTCCTTCACGTCTCCGGAGGGCAGCGGCACCAAGGTCAGCCCCTGGCCATCCACCGTCTCGCTGGCCCCGAACACCCGCAGATCTCCCAGCTCCGCGATCGCCCCCACGACCACCGCCCGGGGTATCCCCTGCACCGTGCGCACGGAGGGGCTGGCGGCCACGCCGACGTCCGCGAGGAAGGGGCCACCCGCCTCGCCGAACACCTGGGCCCCCTTCACGATCAGCCGCAGCAGCCCCTTGCTGTCGTTCAGCGGGATCGAGTCGTAGCGCTCCAGGTCCGCCTGCTCCGCCCGGCCGCTGGCGAGCGCCTCCAGCGCGGAGACCAGGGCCACGAAATTCAGCCGCAGCAACGGCCCCTCGCTCTCGACCTCGGGCCACGGGCCGGTCTCGATGAGCACGGACGGCGTGCCCCAGCGCCCCATGTTGTCTCCGAAGGCGCGAACCTCGAACGCGTCGCTGTAGCGGCCGATCTGCCCGGGCACGAGCGGCTCCAGCGCATCCCGGATGACCGCGCACACCTTCTTGGCGAGCAGGCGCCCGGGGTTGTCACCGCGGGCCTCGTCGAAGGCCGGCGCGAGCAGTGAGATGGACGCGGGCTTGCCGCTCTTCCCCACCGCGGTGCGCCAGTCCTGGTTGTGCAGGTTGAAGCCGAGCGATGGCTGGAGCCGATCCCGCAGCGCCTTGAGTGTCCGCCCCTCGGGAGTCTGCAGCATCAACGCGTCCCGGTTGATGTCGATCCCCTGCGCGTTGACGCGCTGGAAGCGCTCGGCGCCATCGGGGTTGAGCATGGGCACGGCGTGCAGCGTGAGCGCGGAGAGCAGCCCATCCACGCGCGGCTCCTGGCGGTAGCGCCGGAGGTACTCGAAGAGCTCGAACAGCGCCGTGGTCGCGGTGGGCTCGTCCCCGTGCATCTGCGACCAGAGGAGCACGTGCCTCGGGCCGTGGCCGACCCGCACGTGCTGGATCGCGCGGTCCTCCACCGAGCGCCCCACCTCCTCCACGAGGAACAAGTCAGGCGCGGACTCCCGCAGGCGCTCCAACCAGGCCATCACCTGGGCGTGACGGACGAGCGGGAGCGGCGGTCGCTCGCGGAGACGGACCTCGTCCCAGAGCGCGGAGAGCATGGCGGAGGTGGAGGTGGGGATCATGAGCCGGGGGGAGCGCTTCACAGGAGGGTAGTCATCGGCGTGACGGATTTGCTATGGGCTATCGGGCCTCGTGCCCTGTCTTTTGGACTGCAAGTTTTTTCCAACACAGTCGCTCGCCCAGGAGCGAGCGGGAGGCAATGAATCCATGAAGCGGTTGTTCAACCCCGTGATGGTGGTGGCGGTACTGGCGCTCGCGTCCGCGTGCAAGAAGGCCGAGCAGATCCAGGTCGAGCCGAAGTCGGTGTCGCTCGCCTCGGCGGGACAGAAGGAGACCCTGAAGGCCACGGCGCTCACCAAGGACGGCCAGCCGGTGCAGGACGTGAAGTTCGAGTTCTCCTCGAGCGACAAGAACGTGGCCACGGTGGACGCCCAGGGCACCGTCATCGCGGTGAAGAGCGGCTCGGCCAGCGTCGAGGTGAAGGCCGGAGAGCTCAACGCGAAGGTCCCCGTCGAGGTGGTCATCCCCGGCTCCATCGCCATCAAGACCGGCCCCATCGCGCTGACCGGGCTGGGCACCACGGCGACGATCGACGCGCAGGTGCAGGATGACGCGGGCCGCCCGATCCAGAACGCGGCCATCGAGTACGCCAGCGCGGACGCGAACGTCGCCGAGGTGAGCGGCAACACGGTGACGGCCAAGGGCGTGGGTACCACGTCGGTGACGGCGACCTCCGGCGCCCTGCGTCAGCAGATCGAGGTGACGGTGAAGCTGCCCGAGGTGGCCACGCTCGCCTTCGACGGCGCCCCCGAGAGCCTGAAGATCGGCGAGAGCGCCACGCTCGCCGTCGCCGTGAAGGCGGCGGACGGCGCGGCCATCGCGGGCATCACCCCGGCGTTCGCCTCCAGCAACGACAAGCTCGCCACCGTGGACGCCACCGGCAAGGTGACGGCCGTGAAGGCGGGCGCGGTCACCATCACCGCGAAGAGCGGCGACAAGTCCGCCGACGCGAAGATCACGATCAAGAAGAAGTAGTCACGCCTGGAGCGCGGAGGAAGGGCTCGGAATCCGGGGGGACACTCCCAGGGCTCCGGGCCCTTCGCCGTTCTGCGTGATCCCCACCGTACAACCGCCCTCCAGGGTGAAGGGACATCCGCCCCTCCTCCTATATGCTGGCCCCCATCCCTTCCCCAGGAGACAGCGGATGGACATGAAGAAGCTGTTCCACGTCCTCGTCGTGGGTGGCGCCGTCATCGGCACGGGCAGCGGGTGCGCCAAGCAGAAGACGGCCGCGGACGGTACCGAGACTCCGTCCGCCCAGACGCCCCCCAGCAACACCGCCACGAACGAGAAGCCCGACACGAGCCCCACCGGCACGCCCCAGGGCCAGCCCCCTCCTGCCCCGGAGAAGGGGGGCGGAGCCGCCGGTTGGTAGGCACGGAACTCCCAGCGCCGCTCCGCCAGCGCATCGCCTCCGCGTGGCGCTTCAGACACCACGTGGAGTGCGAGGCGCGCGCGCGCTTCACCCGGCTCGCGCTCTGGCTGGAGCAGGCCGGCGCTCCGGATGCGCTGGTGGAGCTGGCCCATCGCTCGGCCGAGGACGAGCGCCGCCACGCCGAGCACTGCGCCGCGCTGGCGCGAGACTACGGCGCCCCCGTGTCCGAGGACGCATCGGTGGAGCTGGCCGAGATCGCCCCCCGCTCCCTCACCTTCTCCCAACGGACCTTGTATGAGCTCGTCGCCGCCTGCTGTGTCGCGGAGACCGTGAGCGTGGGAGTGCTGATGCGGCTGCGCCCCGCCGCGGGCAGCGAGCGGATGCGCGCCGTCCTCCACGAGCTGCTCCAGGATGAGGTGGTCCACAGCCGGCTCGGCTGGGCATACCTGGCCCACGTGGCCCCCTCCGAGAGCGTCACCTTCCTGGGCCGCTTCCTCCCGGACATGCTCGAGGCCACCGCCGCCGAGGCCTCCCTGCCCACCTCCCTATCGCCCCAGGACGACGCCCCCGCCCTGCTCCCACACGGGGTGCTGCCCCACGCGGAGCGACGCTCCCTGTTCGCCTCGGCCATGCGGGACGTGGTGATGCCCGGGCTGGAGCAGCACGGCGTGCCCACCGGCCCCGCCCGCGAGTGGCTCGAGCGCCACGGGCTCGGCTGAGTCCACCCCGGCGATGACTGCAGTCACCGGTGGTGACTCTTGTCACCAGCCCCTCCTGGTGGCTGCGGTCACCACCCCGCAAAGGGCGGACTCGCGCAACCCATTGAAACTCCTGCACTTACCTATGACGCCCTCCTCCTCCCTTTCATGGCATGGGGGGTGCAGTAGGGGTCAGCCATACTCACCGACCCCAAGCGGTCGGCATCGAAAACAGGAGCACGC